>CAMAGG010000036.1 GCA_945833805.1 uncultured Clostridia bacterium
GAGAAAGAAAGAAAGGATTTACGATAACGCCGTTCTCGGAACGCTTTACCTTGTCTACCTCGTCCACCTGCTGCTCGATGCTCATGTTTTTGTGAATTATACCGATGCCGCCCTCTCTGGCGATGGCGATAGCCATTCTGCTCTCGGTTACTGTGTCCATTGCTGAGGTCAATATCGGAGTGTTGAGTGTGATGTTCTTAGTGAGATTGGTTTTCAGATCGATCATGTTCGGGGTGACGTCGCTCTTCGCGGGAATAAGCAGAACATCGTCAAATGTAAGCCCCTCTTTGACAAATTTCTCGTTGTAGTTGCAGTTCAGCATACTTTCAAAATCCTCACTTTCTCATCTTTGCCCGCGCAGTATCTCCTGCGCTTTTCTTTTTTCTGGAATTTCCTCGTAATAAGGAAAAAAGCCGCTGAGTACATAAGTGTATCATGGCTTTCCATTTTGCGGCAGCGACTTTACTGCCGAGAGATATATTTTTATTATTATATCACTAAACCTATTTTTTTTCAAGCGCAAACCCGCAGAAAATTATACAAATATCATCTCGTTTTTTACGCCGATTTCGGAAATTTTCACGCTTTCCCCGAAAATTACGAAAAAAATGACTTCATCTTATTGACGAAAAAAGATATTTATTATAGAATATATATGTATGGGCGGATAAACCCCGCTTCCGACGTATAATAAACCCAGACGCTCTTAGTTATTCCCATGTGGAAATGGAATAATATTTTACAAACAAGGAAATGATAATATGATAAAAACCTCTGCTTCGCTGCTTGCCTGCGATCTCGCTGATATTTCCGGAGAGATCTCTCGCTGCAAAGCCGCGAAGGTCGATTGGATACATTTTGACGTGATGGACGGCAGATTTGTGGAACAGATAACCTACGGCAGCCCGGTGCTGAAAAGCGTGAGGGCGGCTACCGATATGTTCCTTGACGCGCATCTTATGGTGGAAGATCCCGGTTCGCAGATCAAATTCTTTGCGCAGGCGGGAGCGGATCTGATAGATTTTCATATCGAGAGCCGATGCGAACCGGCATCCCTGCTAAAGGAAATACGTTCCCTCGGCATTAAATCTGCGCTCGCCGTAAAGCCCGCAACTCCGATAGATGTGGTGTATCCCTATCTGGAACTGTGCGACATGGTGCTCGTAATGACTGTCGAGCCAGGCTACGGCGGACAGGCTTTCATTCCGGACACTCTGGACAAGATACGCGCCCTGAGGAGCGCCGCCGACAGCCGTGGACTGAAAGATCTCGATATCGAGGTAGACGGCGGGATAAACGACAAGACTGCGCCTCTCGTAAAAGCCGCCGGAGCCAACGTGCTGGTGGCGGGAACAGGACTTTTCAAGGCGGCAGATATGGCTCTGGCAAATGCCCGGCTCAAAGCCCCGCAGAAAGGAGCGCCATGCTGACACCCATAACCATGCGAGACCCGCGCAAGCTGTACATGGAGCGCTTTGTGTTCATGGCGGCGCTGCTCATTCCGGCGGTGTTCCGGGGCGGAGTCAGACCGCTTATCGTATGTGCGCTGTGCGTTGCTTTCTGTATGCTGTGCGACTGGATCTGCTGCAGGATACGAAAGATCAGATACGATGCCAAAGACCCGGCGGTGTGGTTCTGGGGGCTTTCCGTTGGAATGCTGATGCCGGCGGGAATACCCCTCCAACTTACCACACTGGCGGCGGTGATATGTATAGCTGTCGGAAAGCATATCTTCGGTGGGAATGAAAACCTCATGTTCTCCCCGCCGGCAATCGCTGTGGCATTCCTTATCATCTGCTATCCCGGCGATATGCTTTACTATCCCAAAGCCGGAGAGATCATTCCGGTTTTCTCCGAATACGAGGGTACTCTCACGCGTTCTGTGGAATATACCGTAAAGCTCGGCAGCGTACCCACCCAGTCAGAGCTTGATATACTTCTCGGAAACGTTCCCGGAGCGATCGGCGCTGTAAATATCCTTATAATTCTGGTGATCGGTGTTTGTATGATGATAAAGCACAGCACCAGCCTTGCCGCTGTGATATCCTGTATTGCTTCGGTCTGCGTTATTTCCGCGGTTTATCCCCGGATAGACGTTTCGCCGCTCATGTCGGTATTCTATGAGCTTTCCAGCGGATTCCTGCTATTCGGGATTATCTTTATGTCGGCGGAGCCGTATCTGCTTCCGAAACGCCGCGCCGCCAGAGTAATTTACGGCGTTGTTCTGGGCTATACTGTAATGATGTTCCGGTATTTCGGACAGGTCGAGGGCTGCTTTGTGTTCGCGCTGCTGATTACAAACGCGCTTTCCCCCTGCTTTGACACGATCGTTGAGAATATACTTTACTGGAAGAAGAACTACATCAGTTCCTTTGAGGGCAATAAGACAAAAGCCCAGCAGGGAGGCATAAAGCTCACCGATACGCAGGAGATACAGCTCCCTGAGAAGTATCGCTACAACACTCCGCCGATAGACGGAAAAGTCAAGCGCCACAAGCGCCGCAGCCCCGAAAAAGACTCACAGCCGCAGGACAAGGAGGACGAAAATGAATAACAAACCCTCCGGAAAAATCAGTCTTGACGGACTGTTCCGCCAGAATATCGTGCTGATGAGCGGACTTGTTACCGCGCCGATAGTTGTTGCCGCGACCTCGTTCGAGCGGGCGCTGGTGCTTACCCTAAGCTTTCTGATGATCTCATACTCGTCTATTCTGATCTGCCGGTTCATTCCGCGCAGAATAGTATACACCGTGCGCATAATAATCTATGTGGCGGTCGCCGCAGCGATGTATATTCCCACCGCGCTGCTGCTGAACGCGCTGTTCCCTGAAACTGCCTCTGCGGTTTCAATTTATATTGAAATAATCGTGGTGAATTCCCTTATCCTTGCAAAAACCGAGAGCCGCTTTTACCTCATGCCCTACGGTGAAATGGCGGTGGACGCGCTGATTTATGTTCTCGGCTACGCAATGGCGGCATTCGCCGTGGGAATTATCAGAGAATTCCTCGCGTTCGGCTCGCTTTTCGGGCTGAGGGTATGCGACGCGCCCATGCCGGCGGCAAAAACTCCGTTCTTCGGCTTCCTGCTGCTGGGTATCCTCGCCGCAGCCTGCCGGGCATTGACCACCAGACGCCGCATACGCTCCGAAAACTCCGATATAATCCGGGATATAATCCGGAAGGAGGCGGAATGATGGAAGTTATCGTAAAGATCATTTCTGTTGCCATGATGTCGGTGTTCGTCCAGAACGCGATCTTCGACCGCGCTTTCGGAAGCAACGTGGCGATCTATGCCTCCCGCAAAAACGGCACCGTCATAGGCTTCACGCTGGGAATAACCGCAATGACCACCATTGCGAGCGTGATATCCTTTTTCGTGGATCAGGCGCTGCTGCCGACCGAGTTCGGCTGGCTGTTCATGCCGCTGATCTATGCCGGGATAATCAGCGTTCTGTATATTCTTGGTCTGTTGTTCCTGTGGGGAGTGTTCCCGAAGCTTTTCAAGAGAATAAGGAAGTATGTTCATCTCGCGATCTTCAACTGCACCGTTATCGGCGCTCTGTTTCTTAATTCCAACTACGGCAGCGATATCTGGTCTTATCTCGGCTACGGCTTCGGCACCGGAATAGGCTTCTTCCTTGCCTGCTTCCTGCTGAATATCGCCAGAGAAAAGCTGGACAGCGAAAAGATACCCAAGGTGTTCCGAGGCTATCCCATCATGCTGATCTACATCGGCGTGGTTTCGCTGGCATTCTATGCGCTGGCGGGCTATACCGTGGATTTCTAGTGACACGCCGAATAAATGAGCGTGGCGAATTTGGTTTGATCAGCGTTTCCTTAGGGACACGCTGATCATAGCGAAGCGTACCAAATCAGCCGCGTGAGTATGAGCGTTTGAGCGTGGCGAATTTGGTTTGATCAGCGTTTCCCTAGTCCACTGCGCATTTCAACAATATACGGAGATATCATGAAGAAAAAGAACATCAAAATAAAACATCGAAAATACAGCCTGTATCAGCGCAAAAAAAGCAAGGGCAAAAAAGTTCTCACCGTTGTGCTGATGATAGTGCTCGTTGCCGGACTGTGCGTACTCGGCTACGGGCTGGGACGTCCTCTTGTGGAATATTTCAGCGGCGGCAGCGAGTCTGAGACAAGCTCTGCGTGGACTCCTCCGACCTCCTCGGAAGCCGACAGCTCGTTGGCGGAGGAATCTTCCAACGCTTCCGGCGACTCTGATTCCTCCGATACTTCTTCGGAACCGCAGCCTGAGGTCAAAGCCTCCAGCGCGTTTATTCTGTCAACGAGCGCGGTGACAAGCTCCGAGAGCCTTAACAGTGCCCTTGCTGCGGCGAAGAACGGCGGTTACACCGATATTACAGTGACCCTCAAGGACGAAACCGGCAACTTCCTGTACAAGACAGGAGTTTCCGGAGTATACGAAGCCCAGATCACCGGCAGCCTTACTGCAAAGCAGATCGCAGATATTATCACGAGGGCGGGCTTCACTCCGCATGCAAGAATAAACACCCTGCTCGACCGCACTTCCCAGTCTTACGGCGGTGAGTTTATCTGCTACATGATCGCGGACGGCGGTATCTGGCATGATTTCTATGTAGAACAGGGTGGAAAATCATGGCTCAGTCCGTTTGAAAAGGGGACTGCGGATTATCTCTCGGCGATAACCGCCGAGCTTTCCGAAGCGGGCTTCAAAAGCATAGTGCTTGCCAACACCATGTATCCGACCTTCAATCCTCAGGACTATACAAACTTCCTGCGTCAGCTTAATATATCCGACAGCAGCGCACGGCTGGAGGCGCTCTGGAACGTGGTTTCTGCCTGCGATAAGGCGGCGGAGTCCGGCGGTGCGGAGCTTCTCCTTGAGATGAACGACACAGATCTGTTTGCGTCTGACAAGGGGCTTACCTCGGCGGAGCTTGCAGGGGATAAGGCAAAGTTAAAGACAGTATCTCTGCTTGTGGACTTTACACCGGGTGACAAGACGGGATACAGTGAAACAATGGCATTCATCGGCAGGACATCGGCAATGTATTCCGGGCAGAGCTTCTCGGTCAGAATAAAGACCTCCGGCTTCTCTGAGTCCACCCTTGCCACAGTGCGCAAAGCCTTTGCAGATTCCGGGATCACGGTTTTTTCTGAATAATCGGTGAAAATTTTGCCAAGCCACTTGATTTATCAGGCTGTATAGGTTATAATAGTAAAGGTAGTTTAAAAAATGCCGTCAATGGCAGAAAATGTGGAGGACAAATAATGATTTCAACACTGGCACTTATTTCTACGAGTTCAACTGTGACTGGCGATCAGGCAGGTTCAAGTTTAGCCAGTCTGCTCACCATGATCATTCCGCTGGCGCTGATAATAGTATTCTTCTATTTCTTCATTATCCGCCCGGAGAAGAAGCGCAACAAGGAAATGCAGAATATGCTCAACAGCATTCAGGTGGCTGACGAGGTTATCACCAACGGTGGCATTATCGGCAGAGTTCTTTCCGTCAAGGAGGATACGGTTCTCATCGAAACCGGAAGCGACCGCACCAAGATCCGTGTGCTCAAGTCCGCTATCGCAAAGAACAACACCGTCCACGAGGCTCCGGCTGAGCCCGCTCCCGCCAAGAAGAAAAAGGGCAAGGACGACAAGCCTGCCGAGATCAAGTAAAAGTAATTTAATAAGCTTTGAGGGCTGTTTCAAATGAAGCAGCCCTGTTTTCGCGTAAAAATGGCGTAAAAATCCCGCTGTAAACTCTTGATTTTCTGCGTAAAAATGTATATAATATAAAATGGATAATAATATAACATAGAAAACAACCAAAAGAGGAGATAAAAAATGCAGGACGGATTTGTTAAAGTTTCTGCCGGAACACCGGATATCAAGGTCGCCGACTGTGATTATAACCGCGGTCAGATTACCGCCATGATCGACAAGGCCTATCAGCAGGGAGTGCGCATTCTGGTGCTGCCGGAGCTGTGCATTACAGGATATACCTGTCAGGATCTGTTCTTTCAGCAGGCGCTTCTGGACGGAGCGTTAACCTCGCTGAAAGCTGTCGCCGAGCATACAAAGGGCATGGATATGCTGACGGCGGTGGGCTGTCCACTGAGATTTCAAGGAGAGCTTTACAACTGCGCGGTGGTCATAAAGGACGGGAAATTCCTGGGTGTAGTTCCCAAGAAATTCCTGCCGAATTACAATGAATTTTACGAGATGCGGCATTTCACCGCCGCCCCGGAGGGTGAATTCGACATAGATCTGTTCGGGGAGAGCGTTCCATTCGGGCTGGGTCTGCTGTTTGAGTGCAGGGAGCTGCCGGAACTGGTGTTTGCGGCAGAGGTCTGCGAGGATCTGTGGGCTGCCGAGCCGCCGAGCATTTCGCTTGCGCTGGGGGGAGCGACAATTATTGCCAACCTTTCCGCCAGCAATGAAACCATAGGCAAGTTTGATTACCGCAGGGATCTGGTGAACAGTCAGTCGGCAAGGCTGATGTGCGGCTATGTCTTTTCCAGTGCGGGTTCCGGGGAAAGCACGCAGGATCTGGTGTTCAGCGGGCATGATATTATTGCGGAAAACGGTAATATTTTAGCGGAAAGCGCCCTGTATTCCACCGGGCTTACCACGTCTGAAATAGACGTGAAGAAGCTCGCCGGGGAGCGTCGAAAAAACACCAGCTTCACCGGGGGGCTTCGTCCGGGAATGAGAAGAATTCCGTTTGATATGCAGGTCAAACCGACAAAGCTCACAAGAACAGTCCGGAGAACTCCGTTCGTTCCGCAGACAAGCGCGGAAATGGACAAGCGCTGCGAGGATATCCTTGCAATGCAGGCGCACGGACTGGAAAAGCGCGTTCGCCACACCAATGCGAAAACGCTTGTTATCGGAATATCCGGCGGTCTTGATTCAACTCTTGCTCTGCTTGTCAGCGTGGAGGCAATGAAGCTGCTTGGCAGACCGGCAAGCGATATCCTTGCGGTGACTATGCCATGCTTCGGTACTACCCAGCGCACCCGCAGCAACGCGGAAAATCTGTGTATGCTGCTCGGAACGCAGCTCAGGGTGATAGATATTGCGGCGGCAGTTAAGCAGCATTTCGCGGACATCGGGCATGACGAGAATGACCGAAACGTGGTCTATGAAAACGCGCAGGCGAGGGAGCGCACAAAGATACTCATGGATCTTGCCAATGCAGAAAACGGTATGGTTGTCGGCACGGGAGATCTGTCAGAGCTTGCGCTGGGCTGGGCGACCTATAACGGCGACCACATCTCCATGTACGGTGTGAACGCTTCCGTTCCGAAAACTCTGGTGCGGCATATCGTGAAATATTACGCGGGAACTGTCGGGAACAAGGAACTTCGGGACGTGCTGATGAGCGTTTACGACACTCCGGTAAGTCCGGAGCTGCTTCCGGCGGACGAAAACGGAAACATTGCCCAGATCACCGAGGATCTTGTCGGACCTTATGAGCTTCACGATTTCTTCTTGTACAACGGAATACGCTGGGCATTCCCGCCGAAAAAGGTGCTTCGGCTGGCGGAGTACACGTTCAAGGGCAGCTATGACCGGGAAACTATCCTGAAATGGCTCAAGACCTTTTACCGCCGGTTCTTCTCGCAGCAGTTCAAGCGGAGCTGCCTGCCGGACGGAGTTAAGGTGGGTTCTGTGACGCTTTCGCCGAGAGGCGACTGGAGAATGCCAAGCGACGCGTCTTCGGCGCTGTGGCTCAAGGAAATTGACGAGCTGTAACGGCTTGCATGGTTGGGTTGGGATAATTGCTATCGGAGTGAAAAATGTTGGACGGAATAAAAAAGCGGCTCATTCATTTTGAAACCGACGGAAAGAGTATAGTTTCCGACTTCGTTTCTGCGCGTCAGAGGAAGGCGGGGCTGCTTCGCCGGATAATTCACGCGTGCTTTTATGTCCAGTGCGCGGTGGCCCTGGCTTGTGCGGTGTGCGGCTTTGCAATGGGCGGAGCTGTGACAGGGCTGATCCTTACGGTGGGCGCTGCGGCTTCTGCGGCGGCTGCGCTTATGGCTGTGACAGGAGATCTTGCCGTCCGCACGGTAAGTTACATTCTTGATCTGGTTTATTCGGTCATCTGCTTTGTTCTGGGCGGTAATCTGTTCACGCTGTGCGGTATTGCCATGCTGATTTCGGCTGCCGCGGCGCTCTGCGGGTTTGCTGCGGGATATTTCAGAGAATATCTGCTTCAGTTCCCGCCGGTGAAACTGACGCCGGAGGATTACACGGTGACCGTTGGTGAAACTCAGGTTGAGGAGGAAACTGTATATCAGCCGGAGTTTTCTCCAGAGCCTAAGTCCCAGCCGAAATCGGAGCTTTTGCTTGTTGCGGAGAGGGTATCGCAGATAATGAATGCCCCTCACGAGAAGCAGGAGGATAAGGCGGGTGAGAACAATGAAGGTTAAAAAGATCGCGATATGCGCGCTCTTTATATGTATTGCAGCGGTGCTGTCCGCGGTTGAGAGCTGGCTCCCGGCGATATGTCCCATTCCCGGAGTGAGGGTCGGACTAGGGAACATCGTTACCATGTTTATCCTGTACATAGGCGGGAAATGGCGCTCCGTTGACGCGTTGACGGTGGCAATTCTGAGGTGCTTTGTCGCCGCGCTCATTACCGGAGCGGTGATGAATGTGTTTTATGGAGTTGCGGGGGGGCTTTGCGCTCTTGGGGTAATGCTTCTCCTTCGGAGGATCCTTCCGGCAAAGAAGCGGGAAGAACTGCTCCCATTCATCGGGGTTGCCGGAGCAATTGCCCATATCGCAGGGCAGATGATGACGGCGGTTATCATTTACGGAAACATTCTGGTGCTTTCCTATGCTCCGATCCTGCTTGCTTCTGCTATCATCGGCGGAGCATTCACCGGATTCTGCACTCTGCTGATGCTCAAAAAGCTCAGCCCGAAAGTCCTTGACGAGATCAGAATGAACGATCTGAGCGGAAACGCGCTGTGAAAATGAAGGGCGGCAGGTACGTTTCCGCTTGTAGCTTTGCGCGGAGTAACAAGCGAAAACGTACCAGCCCGACAAATCAAACTAAGGCAACACCGCACAATTAACGGCTTACGCCTTTGCCGTCCGCTTGCTTGCATATTTTCCGTTATATTGCACAAATTCTCCTTGACGGGCGACAGCCCGCCTGCGTCGAATTTATACAATCTAACGAAAAATCTGACTGCGCAATCGAACGACAATAATTATGCGGTATTGCCCTAAGAATAAAAGGTGATCACAATGAAGCTTCTTGTTATCGACGGAAACAGTATAATGAACCGAGCGTTTTACGGCATAAGACTTCTCACAAACAAAAAGGGAATGCCCACAAACGCCCTGACCGGATTTCTGAACATTCTCCTAAAGCTGCTCAAGGAGGAATGTCCTGACCGCATTGCGGTGGCTTTTGACCTGCACGCGCCGACCTTCCGGCACAAGATGTTCGACGAGTACAAGGGCACCCGCCACGGAATGCCTGATGAGCTGCGGGCGCAGATGCCGGTAATTAAGCAGCTTCTGACCGCACTTGGGATAACCATTGTGGAAAAAGAGGGCTTTGAAGCGGACGACATCATCGGCACTCTTTCCCATGCAGCGGAACTTTCCGGCGGTGAGTGCGTTATTTCCACCGGCGACCGGGACAGCTTCCAGCTCATCACCAACAAGGTGACGGTAAGGCTTGCTGCAAATAAGGAGGACGTAATTTATACCCCGGCGAAAATTGGTGAAGTTTACGGAGTTACCCCCAGAGAAATGATAGAGGTCAAAGCGCTCATGGGCGACAGCTCCGACAATATACCCGGAGTACCCGGAGTAGGAGAAAAGACCGCGCTGGGGCTTATTCAGAAGTACCATTCGGTGGAGTATATCTACAATAACCTCGATACCGTTGAGGTCACAAAGTCCGTCCGCGCAAAGCTGGAAAACGGCAGAGAAAGCGCGGAAATGAGCCGGAAGCTCGCGGAGATAGTACTGGACGCGCCGGTGCCGCTTGATATGAGCAGCTATGAGCGTGGGGCGGGCGACCCTGCCGAAGCCGCCGGAATTCTCACTGAAATGGAGATGTTCGGCGTGATGAAGAAACTGGGACTGGACAAGACCGCCCCGGCAAAGGTCACGATACGCACCGAAGCCAATGCGTCGGGAGAAACCTCCGAAGCCGCAGATGCAGCCGAACCTGCTCCCACAAAGGATATCCCGGAGTTCGACCCGGCGGCTTATGAAGTAGCTTTAACTGACGGTGAGATACGGGTGTATCTGGACGGAAAGCCGCAGGAATCAAATCCGGCGGAATTTTTGAAAAGCGGAAAGCCTAAGCGCACAGTTGACGCAAAGGCGCTGTATGCTTACTGTATTGAAAAGGGCTTAGAGCTGAACAATGTCGTTTTCGACACCACCCTTGCGGGGTATCTGCTGAACGTTAATTCCAATGATTACAGCCCGGAGCGGCTCTGCGCGGAGTACGGCGTGGTTTACAGTGAGGATAGGCTCGGCGAGTCGCTGTTCCTGCTGAACAAGGCGCTGTGGGAGAAGCTGCATGAGCTGGGAATGTACAATGTCCTTACGGAGATAGAGATCCCGCTTGCGGAAGTCCTCAGTTCCATGGAGCATGAGGGCATTCAGATGGACATGACCGCGCTGCACCAGTTCGGGGAGGAGCTTCTGCCGGAGATAGAGCAGGTGGAGCAGGATATTTACCGGGTCGCCGGGCATGAGTTCAACATCGGCTCTCCGAAGCAGCTTGGCGTGGTGCTTTTCGAGGAGCTTGGACTTCCCGCCGGGAAAAAGACCAAGACCGGCTATTCCACTGACGCGGATACGCTGGAGGGGCTTCGGGACAAGCATGAGATAATCCCGATGATATTCAGCTACCGCACCATGACAAAGCTGTACAACACCTATGTCAAGGGTCTTGAGGCGGCGGTATCTTCTGACGGAAGAATGCACACTACCTTCAAGCAGACGGAAACCCGTACCGGGCGTATATCCTCCGCCGAGCCGAATATACAGAATATCCCGGTAAGGACGGAGCTAGGCAAAAATTTCCGGAAATTCTTCACCGCAGGAGAGGGAAAGCTGCTTGCGGACGCGGATTACAGCCAGATAGAGCTGCGCGTGCTTGCGCACCTGTCCGGGGACGAAGCAATGATAAAAACCTTCTGCGAGGGCGGGGATATCCACACCGAAACTGCGGCGAGCGTTCTCGGACTTCCTCCAGAGTGGATAACTCCGGAGCAGCGGCGCAGCGCAAAGGCGGTAAATTTCGGCATTGTGTACGGAATCGGCGCGTTTTCGCTGGCGAAGGATATTAACGTTTCCGTGGGTGAAGCGAAGCGGTATATCGACGATTACCTCAGCCATTATTCCGGAGTGAAGAACTATATGGCGAGGGTGACGGAGAGCGCTGAAAAGGACGGCTGGGCGGTGACTATGTTCGGACGGCGGCGGTTCATTCCGGAGATACTGTCCTCCAACAAGACGGTGAAGGCTCTCGGAAAGCGCATTGCCATGAACACTCCGATACAGGGAACGGCGGCGGATATCATCAAAATCGCAATGGTGAGGGTATTCCGACGGCTGAAAGCGGAGCTTCCCGAAGCAAAGCTGATACTTCAAGTCCACGATGAACTTATTGTGGAAGCGCCGGAGGACAAGGCGGCGCAGGCGGCGAAGATCCTTGCCGAGGAAATGCAGAGCGCAGTGAAGCTATCCGTGCCGCTCACCGCTGACGCTAAGGAGGGCAAGAGCTGGTATGACGCTCACTGAGGAGGAATTCCGGCAGCTTTTTGAGATAGAACAGACCTGCTTCCACGGAAGCTGGACGGAGGAAACCCTGCGGTCGGAGATAAACAGCCCGCTGAATATCCTCTGCACCGAGCGGCGGGAGGAAAAAATCGTTGGCTTTGCGCTGGGACGAGTAGTCGTGGACGAGGGAGAATTATACCAGATTGCAACGCTCCCGGAATACCGCAGGCAGGGAACTGCGGACAGACTTCTGGCGCAGCTTCACGATGAAATGCGGGAGCGGGGCGCGGTTTGCTGTTTTCTTGAGGTCAGAAGCAGAAACTCCGGGGCGATAGCGCTCTATGAAAAGTTAGGGTATCAGAAAATTTCGGTGCGCCGGGGTTACTATGACGATGATGACGCGCTGATTTATCGGATTGAACTTTGATAATATCATAAAATAATAATTGCCTCCGGCTGTCCGGGGGCAATTTTTTGTATTGTAAGGGTTCAGCGCTTGTTCTTATTGTAAATAAGCACCAGCCCTTTTAGCAGCAGGTCGTTGTCAACGATAATATCACGACGGCAAAGCGGAATCACAACGCTTGAAAGTCCTCCGGTGGCGACAACGGTGCATTTTTCGCCTAGCTCTTCCTCAATTCTTTCAACCATTCCGTCTATCGCGCACGCATTGGAATACATTATTCCGCTTTTTAGGCATTCAACGGTATTTGCGCCGATTATTTTTTTCGGTTTCTCAAATGCGATTTTAGGAAGCTGTGCGGTGCGGGAGATAAGCGCGTCTGTTGAAACAGCCATGCCTGTCATGATAACGCCGCCGATATAGTTGCGCTTGTTGTCCACAACAGAGAGGGTAGTCGCCGTACCCATGTCGATTATAATGAGCGGCACGGGATATTCCTGAATACCCGCCACCGCGTCCACAACAAGGTCGCTTCCAAGCTGAGCCGGATTGTCTATCATAATGCTAAGTCCGGTTTTGATACCGGGACCTACCACCATTGCATTTGCACCGGTCAGCTTTACGATAGCGGCTTTTACAGTGCTTGTCACTGAAGGCACGACGGAAGAAATGATCGCGCCGCCAATATCTTTAACATTTATTCCGTTCATATCCAGAGCCGCGCGTATGCTTACGGCGTATTCAAGGTCGGTCGCCGTCTGTTTTGTTTCAATTCGCTCGCGAAAGAGAATTCTGTCGTTTTCGGCGCAGCCCAGAACGATATTTGTATTGCCAATATCAACTGCTATTATCATTTCAATGCTCCTTTATAATATTCGATGCAAGAATACGGTCAAGAATTTCATGAGCGGCTTTTTCCTTGCTCATAAGCTCAAGCTCTTCTTCCGAATGATTTGTAATTATAGTGATTATATTGGTATCCGTGCCGAAGCCGGCTCCCTTTGTGCGCAGACTGTTTGCGCATATCATGTCGCAGTTCTTGGACAAGAGTTTTTTGCGGCTGTTTTCGATAACGTTGTCGGTTTCCATGGAGAAGCCGCATAAGAACTGCCCCGGGCGCTTGTGCTCCCCCAGATATTTCAGGATATCCTGCGTCCGCTTCAGCTCTATCTTCATGTCGTCGCCGGATTTTTTCAGCTTGCTGTCTGCGGTCGTGACCGGAGTATAATCCGCAACCGCCGCAGCTTTTATGATAATGTCCTGCTCGTTGGCTATACCGGTCACCGCTTCAAACATTTCCTGCGCACTTACAACCGGAATGATATTCACAAACGGCGGCGGAGCGACCTCCGCGTGCGCGGCAACAAGCGTGACCTCTGCTCCTCTCAGCATAGCCGCCTTTGCTAAGGCAAATCCCATCTTCCCGGAGGAATGGTTTGTAATAAAGCGCACCGGGTCGATAGCTTCCCGTGTCGCACCTGCTGTTACGAGTACTTTTCTGCTTTTGAGGTCTTTTTCAAAGGCTATCTCTTTGAGAACATATTCCAGCAGCTCTTCCGGTTCGGGCATTCTACCGTCCCCGCAGTCGCCGTTTGCAAGCATTCCCGCCGCAGGCTCTATTATCTCATATCCGAATTTTCTGAGCTTTTCTATATTGTCCTGCACGATAGGGTTATGGAACATATTATGGTTCATAGCAGGAGAGATCATTTTTTTGCAGGGACACGCCATAACGGTAGTGGTCAGCATATCGTCCGCAATTCCGTTTGCTATCTTTCCGATAACATTAGCCGAGGCAGGCGCTACCATTACAAGATCAGCCTGTTTTGCAAGGGCAACGTGTTCTACGCTGTACTGAAAATTACGGTCAAAGGTGTCTATCAGACACTTGTTCTGGGTGAGGGTTTCTAAAGTTATCGGGTTGATGAAATTTGTCGCATTCTGCGTCATAAGGACATGGACGCTGCAATTCAGCTTTTTCAGCATACGGGCAAGACCGGCGATCTTATACGCGGCGATACTTCCTGTAACTGCAAGGACAACGGTTTTTCCTGTAAGCATTGTATTTCTCCTTTATTCTTTTAGCAAAGAAACCGCTGATATTGCGCAGCGGTTTCGGAAAAGATTTATGCGGATTTATTATTTGGCTGTGTATGATTTGTTGGCAGCTGAATGAGCTTTGCATGGAATAATGCCGAGCCGACAGCGCCTGTTATTATTGTTGAAACGACCATTTCTACAACCGCGTTTATACCTACGAAAAGGCATATAAAGATGAATACATTATCGGTACCCATATTTTCCATAAGCCCCTGAACATATTCGGTATTCCCAAACAGCAGCATAAGCGCGGACATAAACAGAACGGTATTGAAAAGTGCAGAGCAGAAGCCGGTAACAGCGCTCGCAACATAAGGGTTGGACTTTCTGCCGGTACCCCTGAACACAAACCCTATAAGCAGACCGTCAAGCAGCCTTGGAACAAATCTCTGTACAAAAGCTAAAAACGGGTTGATACCAACCAAAATCGCTCCCATACCGCTTGGCACGCCAATGCCGAAGCACTGCAAAAAGCTGAGAATTCCGAAAATTCCTCCTGCGATCGCGCCGCCTGCGGGTCCTAAGGCTACCGCGGCAATGGCTACGGGTATCACGTTGAGCGATACCGAGAGAGGGCCGATAGGAATCGTTCCGATAGGCGTCATAGAGAATACAATCAGCAGAGCTGTAATGATTCCCATTAACACCATATCTCTGGTCTTAATGTTTTTCATATTCAATTTTCCTCCTGTTATTATTCCCTATTTTCGCGGAATTACGATTTCGGGATACAATACAATTGTATTATAGCATACTTTTTCAGAAAAATCTATATTATTCAGATACAAAAATCCCCCGGAACAATACCGGGGGAATGTATATTTTTACTATAATGTCTCGTTAATCGTGTGACGGATGCTTTGATACGCAGCTTATCGCTTCTGCGACGGCAATGTTGATATCCACTCCGTTCTGACGGACAAGGGAATTAAGCTTTGAAAACAGCTTGCCGTTATGGGTGCTGACATATTTTGTCGGCAGCTTGTTCAGCGCGAGAGCAGTCATGTCCTCAATGCAGCGTTCACATTTGCAGCAGTTTTCGTTTTTGAGAATCTCCTCAAGTTTTTCCTTAACTGTCATTTCCATGACGTTCACAAGAGCCATGTCATTACCCCCTAATATCAATTCCATTGCCTATATATTTATTTTACTATAAATTGGCTGTTTTGTCAATAGAAATCATTTGATTTTTACAATTTTCTGCAATGCAACGTGAAAGCGTATTTTTGTATTTCGCCGTAAAATAATACTCTCAAAAACAAAAAAGGAGCAGTTATTTATGAATATATCCAACGAGGAATACGGCGAGCTTGCGAAAAAACGCTCTCCGGGTTCAAGAATGTATAAAACGCTGCCGATGGCGTTCCTTGTCGGCGGATTTATCTGCACTCTGGGAGAGGCTCTGCTGAACCTTTACGGCATGGCTGGGATTAACAAGGACGACGCAGGCGCACTCACCTCAATGACGCTGGTGTTCCTCAGCATTCTTTTCACAGGACTTGAGTGGTACGACAGGATCGCTCAGCACGCGGGCGCGGGAACTTTAGTCCCGATCACAGGATTTGCGAATGCGGTTGCTTCTCCTGCACTGGAATTCAAAAGCGAGGGCTATGTTCTGGGTCTTGGAGCAAAGATGTTTGTGATTGCCGGACCGGTCATTGTTTACGGCATAAGCGCCTCGGTGGTCTATGGAATCATATACTATATAATCGGGCTTTTCGGCAGGTGAGAACGTGAAAGGAGCGGGAAGATGAAATTCTGCGAGGGAAAAACATTCTGCTTCCGCAAGCCGTCTATATTATCCTATGCGGCGGTTGTGGGAAAGGCAGAGAACGAAGGCCCCTATGGCGGGGAGTTTGACGAAGTGATAGATGACAACAAGGGCGGCGAGGACACATGGGAGCAGGCGGAAACTCTGTTCCAGCGGCGCGCAGTAGGTCATGTGCTGCGCAAGGCGGAGCTTGAACCGGACAAGATAGATCTGATAATTGCCGGAGATCTGCTCAATCAGTGCGTGGGAAGCTCCTATGGTCTTAAGGATTATTATATCCCGTATCTTGGAATATACGGAGCCTGCTCCACGTTCGCTGAGGGACTTCTGCTGTCGGCGGCGCTGGTGAATGCGGGATATGTTGATACCGCGATAGCCAGCACCTCATCTCATTTCAGCACAGCGGAGCGGCAGTTCCGTTTTCCGCTGAATTACGGCGGTGTAAGGACTCCCACGGCGCAGTGGACGGCTACCGCAGCGGGAGCGGCGCTTGTATGCTCCGGTGTCAAGCCGCCGTTTATCCGTGCGGCAACGGTGGGGAAGATCGAGGACATGGGAATAAGCGATCTGAACAACATGGGCGCGGCAATGGCGGGAGCTGCATACGACACGCTGACTCGGCACTTCCGGCACCGGGCTTCTCACCCTCAGGATTACGACCTGATAATCACCGGAGATCTCGGACAGGTGGGCAGCGATCTGCTGTACGATCTGTTTGAGCGGGACGGGGTTGACATCAGGAAGTACCACAAGGACTGCGGTCTGATGATCTACGACATGAAAAGTCAGGACGTACACGCCGGCGGTTCGGGCTGCGGCTGCTCGGCGTCAATGATGTGCGGACATTTCCTGAAGCGGGTGCAGTCCGGTGAGCTGAAGCGGATACTTTACTGCGCCACCGGAGCGCTGATGTCACCGACTATGGTTCAGCAGGGCGGCAGCATACCGGGAATTGCGCACTGCGTTGAAATTACTTCTGAATAGGGGGTGTAGTCATGGATATGTTTATGGAATATGTCTGGGCTTTTGTGATCGGAGGAGCGTTCTGTGTGATCGGTCAGCTTCTGATAGACCTGACAAAGCTCACTCCGGCGAGAATACTGGTGAGCTATGTCGTTGCGGGAGTAATTCTCGGCGCGCTGGGATTGTACGAGCCGCTTATCGAGTTCGCCGGGGGAGGCGCTACCGTGCCTTTGACCGGATTTGGCAGCCTTCTTGCAAAGGGAGTTAGGGAGGCTGTCGATGAGCATGGGCTTATCGGAGCGTTTATGGGAGGATTCACCTCTTCGGCGGCGGGAATCACGGCGGCGATATTCTTCGGGCTGCTGGCGGCGCTGTGCTTCAAGAGCGGATCCAAGATCAACGAAACCTGAAAGAACAGGGCTGCTCTGTTGACGGAGCAGCCCTGTTCTTTGTTGGTTAAATTGTAATTTGTATGATAGATATATCATGTAGACGGTTGCTGTTTGGAGCTA
>CAMAGG010000037.1 GCA_945833805.1 uncultured Clostridia bacterium
ATACACTAGGCATTATTGCAGAAAAATAGTGAAACGATTTAGTTATATTTCCCAAAAATCACGATAAGCGTGAAAAACTGAAAAAATGCTATTAACATTGACAAAGATTTGTGATAAAATATCAGTGTATAGAATAAAACCGGAACGGTGTCGCGGCATAGTCCGGGGAAATACAGGTTTATGGAGGTAAACAATGGACGATAACTCAAGAATCAGTCTTACAAAGCCGTCAGAGGGCACAGCTCCCGCTGATAACGGACAAGGCTGGCGCGATCCTGCAACAGGAGAGGTATATCCCTCACAGCCCGGAGTTCAGCAGGTTCAGCAGACTCAGCAGCCCCAGAGCATTCCTCAGCCTATGAATAACGGCTGGCAGCAGCCGGGCTTTTCACAGCCTCATGCTATGAATGTACAGCAGGGCTATTCTCAGCCGCAGAACGTTCCGTATCAGCAGCCCTACCAGCAGCAGGACGCAATGCCGCAGCAGTATCAGCAGCAGCCGCCCCAGCCCCAGTATCAGCAGCAGCCGGTATACGGCGGCGCGACAAAGTTCTGCAAACACTGCGGACAGGTAATTCCTCAGGACGCGGTTATCTGCACACACTGCGGCTGTCAGGTGGAAAATCTCCAGGGCGCTTCTAATGCAGGACAGCCGATCATCATCAACAACAACAATAACAACAATAATAACGTTGTTGCTGCCGGAGTTCCTATGGGAAGACCGAAGAACAAGTGGGTAGCGGTCCTGCTGTGCTTTTTCTTCGGCTCGATTGGTGCTCACCGCTTCTACGAGGGCAAGATCGGCACGGGTCTTATCTGGCTCTTTACACTCGGTCTTTGCGGTATCGGCACGCTGATCGACTTTATTATTCTTCTTTGCAAGCCTAATCCCTATTACGTTTAATATACCCACAGAAAATACCCGCAGCCAGAAGCGCTGCGGGTATTTTTTTGAGAAAAGCCGATTATTTTTTTATACTCATTGCTCTCATAGCGTTGAGGATAGCAATGACCGCAACTCCGACGTCGCCGAAAACCGCCAGCCACATATTTCCTATTCCAAACGCGGTAAGGATCATGATCAGCACCTTTACCCCGATCGCAAGGATAATATTCTGCATAACGATAGAGTGCGTCTTGCGGGCGATACGCACCGCCAGCGGAAGACTTTCAATGTTGTCATTCATTAGCACGATATCCGCAGCTTCTATCGCTGCGTCGCTTCCCATTGCCCCCATTGCGATACCCACATCAGCGCGGGCAAGGGCAGGCGCATCGTTCATTCCGTCCCCGACAAACACCAGTGTAGTCTTTGGAGGCTTTTCGTTGTAGAGCGTTTCCACCTGAGCCACCTTGCCGTCCGGCAGCAGCTCCGCGCGGAATTCGTCTATTCCGGCGGATTTGGAGATCACTTCGGCGGCGGTCTTTCTGTCGCCGGTGAGCATTACAGTCCTTGCGCCGCAGAGTTTCTTCAGCGCAGCGACCGCAGTTGGAGTGTTTGTCTTCATTTCGTCAGAGATCACGATATATCCCGCGTATTTCCCCGAAACCGCGCAGTGAACGACCGTTCCGGGAGAGCTTACCTCCAGCACGGAAATATTTTCTCTCTCCATAAGACGATGATTTCCGGCAAGCACAGCCCTGCCTTTCACATAAGCCTTGACGCCGAATCCGGCGATCTCCTGTGCATTTTCGGCGGCGGTATCAAGCGAACGTTTCTTCGCTTCAGCAAGTATCGACTGGGCTATCGGGTGGGTTGAATAGCTCTCAGCGGCAGCGCACACCGACAGAAGATTCTCTTTGGTCATATTGGTTGGAACTATCTCAGTCACCGCAAAGCTGCCCTTTGTGAGAGTTCCGGTCTTGTCGAAAACAAAGGTCTGCGCCTTTGCAAGCTGCTCAAGATAATTCGCGCCCTTTATCATGATACCATGCCGCGAAGCTCCGCCTATACCTCCGAAATAGGACAGCGGAACGGAAATTACCAGCGCGCATGGACAGGAAACCACAAGGAACGTCAGCGCGCGGTATATCCATTCCGACCAGCCGGAATAATCCGTCCAGCCGGAAAGCGCCGCTCCGATCAGACCGGGGATAACCGCAAGGGCTAACGCGCTGAAAACCACGATCGGAGTATATATCCTTGCAAATTTCGTGATGAAATTCTCGGTTTTCGCCTTGTTTTCGGAGGAATTCTCCACCAGCTCCAGAATACGCGCCACAGTGGAATCGGAGTAGGGACGCGACACCTCCACCCGGAGCAGTCCGTTGGTGTTGATACAGCCGCTTATAACCTCGTCACCCTCTGAAACGGCGCGCAGAGCGCTCTCTCCGGTGAGGGCGGCGGTGTTAAGCTCAGACGAGCCGGAAATGACAGTTCCGTCCAGCGGAATTCTTTCACCGGGTCGGATAACGATAATCTCTCCGGCGGCAACCTCCTCCGGAGATACCTCCGACACCTCGCCGAGCCGCTCAACGTTGGCGTATTCCGGATTAATGTCGATCATCTCAGCAATAGACCGCCGGGATTTCCCCACCGCAATGCTCTGGAACAGTTCTCCGACCTGATAGAAGATGATAACTGCAACGCCCTCGGAATATTCCCCGATCACCATTGCGCCGATAGAAGCTATCGCCATGAGGAAGTTTTCGTCAAAAACCTGCCCGTGTGCGATATTGCGGACGGCTTTCCAGAGGATATCCCAGCCGATAGCAAGATAAGCCGCGGCAAATATCACAAGGTGAATTATTCCCCAGAGGGAAAATCGCTCCTCTGCGGGGAAAATATGCGAAATCACCAGTCCCGCGCCCCAGATCACCGCCGAAGCAATGATCCGCACCAGCATTTTCTTCTGTTTCTTGCTCATGCTGCTCACCTCGCTCAAATAATTTACAGCTTAACAGTGCAGTCCGGCTCGACCTTTTTAATACAGTCTACCGCCTGCTTCAATACTCCGTCAAATTCCTCGTCCGGCGCTTCAAGGGTCAGCTTCTGACTGAGGAAATTAACGGACGCAGAGGTAACACCGGGGAGCTTTTTGATAGCCTCCTCCATTTTTGCGGCGCAGTGAGCGCAGTCGAGATCAACAAGCTTGAATGTCTTTTTCATAACGTCAGTTCCTTTCTTTATTTAACGATAACCGCATAGCAGCAGGGTATACGCCCTCTGATGAGCTTTGTCCTTACTCTGCCGCAGCCGCAGCCTTCCAGCATTTTCTTGTATTCGGCGGGGGTGTAGCTTTCAGAGGGATCGAAGCCAATAAGCGTATAAAGCTTTATCAGCATTTCTCCGTGACCCTTTGTGGTGAACGTTGGAAGCAGCAGCTTTCCTCCGGGCTTCAGTACCCGCATAAGTTCCTTCACCGCTCCCTGCGGATTTTTCAGCAGGTGCAGCACATTCCCGGCGATCACGATATCATAGGTGTTGTCCGGGTCTTTCAGGTCGAAGATATTCCGGGCGTCAAAGGAGATATTGTCTGCGCCGAGAGCCTCAGCCTTTTTTCGGGCGGTTTTCAGCATATTCTCCGAAAGATCAGTGCAAAGCACCTCTTTTGCCTTCGCGCAGGCGGCAATCGACAATTCCCCCGTACCCGCAGCGCAGTCAAGAACCTTAGCGCCACACGGAACTAGCCGGCTTGTTACCGCGCACATTTCCCGGTAAACGCCGCCGTTTATTTTTTCCGCAATGTCGTAAACTCCGGCTATTTTGTCCCAAAAGTTCATGCAATATTCTCCTTTCACTCGTTGACGTGTTCAAGTCCCTGCATAATGATCGTTGTAACATGGCTGTCCGCGAGGGAATAGAACACTGTCTTTCCGTCCCGGCGGCAGCTCACCAGCTTCGCGTTCCGGAGGATCTTGAGCTGATGAGATACGGCTGAAACCGTCATTCCGACCAGCTTCGACAGATCGCATACGCAAAGCTCTCCCGTGCTGAGCGCAGTAAGTATCTTTATCCGTGTGGAGTCGCCAAAAACCTTGAAAAGCTCCGCCAGATCTATCAGCAGATCCTCGTCCGGCATACGCTGGTTTATCCGGGCAACGGCTTCCGCGTGGACGTGCATGAAATCGCAGTGTGGCGCGTCATTTTCCATCTGATCTCCTCCTTTTGAATTTATCGTTTGAACAACTGTTCAACTATTTGATTGTATTATACACCGTAAAACCATATTTGTCAAGGGGTTTTCATAGTATTTTTTCAGAATTCATTGTTTTTTTCATAATCTCTGAAAACCGAGCATAGATGTAAAACAGGATTGTCCCAAACTGCAGCATTCAAGGAGAAATACTATGAAAATACTGAGGAAAATCATCTGTGTGATAGTCTGCACGGCAGTATTCCTGCTGCCGCTGAACGTCTGCGCCGAAAGCGGCGGGAATGCGGACGAATCTGAAAACAGCGTTTCCACTGCGCCTAAAGCTGCGGTGATTATGGAAGCAGGCACCGGACAGATACTGTACTCCGTCAACGCTCAGGATAAGCTCCCAATGGCAAGCATCACCAAAATCATGTCGCTGCTTGTACTGTCGGACTTTATCGACTCCGGAGAATTGCAGCTCACCGATACGGTGAAAGCCTCCTCCTACGCTTCCTCGGCAGAGGGGTCGGTGATCTGGCTTGAAGCCGGGGAGAAAATGACGGCGGCGGAGCTGCTTGAAGCGGTGATCGTAAGCTCGGCGAATGACGCCTGCATCGCTCTTGCGGAGCATACCGCCGGCAGCGAAGCGCAGTTCGTGAAGCTGATGAACAAACGCGCAAAGACAATGGGTCTGAAAAACACAAAATTCACCGGCTGCGTGGGCTTTGACGACGATGGGCATTATTCCTCTGCGGAGGATATCGCAATTATGACGGCGGAGCTTATGGAAAAGGAATACTACCGGGGCTGGCTGCTGACATGGCTGGATTATCTCCGCGGCGGAGAAACCCAGCTCCTCAACACAAACAAGCTGGTGAGATATTACGACGGTATACTCGGCGGCAAAACCGGAACGACTGACGGAGCAGGCTGCTGCCTTGCCGCCTGCGCGGAGCGCGGAAATATGCGGCTGGTGGCGGTGGTTCTTGGCTGCGGCGAAGACCCGGAGCGATTCGACCGCGCGGAGGAGCTTCTGGATCACGGATTTTCCGGCTTTGAAAGGTTCACCCCGGAGATAGACAGCCGCGAGCTTAAGCCGATCCCGGTGGATCGCGGTGAATTCTCCACAGTGCAGCCGACGGTGGAGCACAAGGGAGAAGACTGTATAATAAAAAAAGGCCGCTCCGGCAGCATAAAGTACGAGTATACCTTTGTGGAAAAGGTGGAGGCTCCGGTGGAAAAGGGGCAGTTTCTCGGTGAATATCTGGTGACGCTGGACGGAGTGGAGGTGTTCCGGTCAGATATCGTTGCAAAGGAGAAAGTCCGCAGAATGAGCTTTGGAATGTATCTTCTGCGGGTTTTGAGCGAAATAATTGCATTTTAACCGAAAATTTGCGTGATTTGACGCGGAATTTTGACAAAAGGTATTGACATTTCGCTTAAAATGCGATAAAATAAAGATGAATAAAGTTGGACTAGTACATTCCAGATCGCTATCGGGAGCGTTGACGGAAAGCTACATGGACAGCGATGTTCCGGCGTATTGCCCGGCGAGCTTTCGCGGGGGGCGGTGCGGCGTTTTCAGTCACTGACGACTGACGCATGAGCGTAGAATTTGCATTATAAAGCGCTTTAGATTTCCGGGTACACACGGATTTCAGCTATCACAGCCTATCTGCAAAGTCCGGCAGATGGGTAAAAGCGCGCGGCAGGTGCGATTTGAGCGAAATGCGGCGGTGATCACAGGACTTTTCCCCGGTGAAAGCAAAAGACCTCTTTGCGCTGGCAAAGCCGTTGTATTCCGGAAGAATACAGTCCGAGCAACGCACAGAAATCGGTTTCTAGCGTGGCGCGAGAAGGTAAGCCTTGCGGGTATCCGTTCCGGTTCACCGTTTCGGTCAGGTAAAGCCGCTGATTTAAAGCGTTATTCACTCCGGACTTATAGAGAAGGTTTATGTTTTGACTCACTCATTGAGAGGGGTCGTATTACGAACACCTTGAATTTTATTTCATGGTAATCGCAATACGGCCTCCTTTCTTTGTCAAAATAAGAAATAAAAAGGCGGTTTATACAGAACCGCCTTTTTTCACGCAGAAAAGGCAGAGCCGAAGCCCTGCCTTTTCTTTATATTGGGGGGAGAAGGGTTATCACATCTGAATGCCGCCGCATTTTCCGGAATTCCGGCGCGGCAGTCTCGTTTTCCATGAAAACTCCTGCATATCAGGAACTTATCCTGTCTTTCAATATATAAAACAATGCTGACCGCCAAAAAGTTGCATATTATAAAAAAATTATCCGATATGCAAGCAAGCTTTGCGTAAGGCGAAGCCGTCGCTTGGCAAAGGCGATAGCCGGTAATTGTGCGGTGTTGCCCTATATATATTTTAACGCAAAATCTCCGGAAATGTTGCAAAAATTTCTTAAGATTATATTAACTTTTTCAAATCGGCTCAGAAATCTATCTCCTCACCGCCGCCGATATACATAAGCTTGTCGCCGAGAATTTCGTCCATGATATCAAATCCCCTGAAGCCGGTGCAGTGGCAGGCGTATATCCTGTCCGCATTGCTGAGCTTCAGCGCCCGCGCCTGAGCCGCAATATATTCCGCAGAGCAGCCTAAGTTTTTGGGATTTGACCCCATGAAATGAAATCCCCCGACTATCGCCAGCACCGGAATGCCGTGCCAGCACTGCTTCACAGTTTCCAGCATATTCTGAACGCCGCAGTGAAAGCACCCGCCGATAATAACAAGCCCGTCAGCTTTGCGCTTCTTCGGGAAAATGACCGCAAAGCACTCGTCCGAGCAGTCATACGGTATCTGCTTTTTTCCCTCCAGCGAGAAATAACTCCTGTCCGGGTTGAGATTTTTCTCATCAAACACCTCGCAGGAGGCAAGATAGAACCCCTCCGTCACCTCCGAAAAACAGTTGAACAACGTAAGATTATCGGCGTACCTGCGGAAAAAATTTCTTGAAGTCCCCGCCGGCTCCTTGAAAAGCCCGATCTTTCTGAAAAATTCCGTCTGCGCCCCAGCTCTGAGATATATCTCCGCGTCCGGGTTAAGACGCATAAAGCTGTCGATACCGCCGATATGCGCGGAATGGTTGTGAGTGATAATAATGCTGTCCAGACTGTCCACCGGCTGTTTCATGCGCCGGGCATTCTCCGCCGCCTTGCCGGTAAGCCCGGTGTCAATTACATAGTTTTTTCCGCCGAATTCCACAAAGAACGAAACTCCGTTCTCCGAATAAAGCTTTTCGTCAACGGCGGTATTATCTATCAGACAAATCAGCTTCAAGAAGCTTACTCCCCCTTAACATGACGCTTTATCGCCTCAAAGCTCTCCGCGCTCAGGCAGTGCTCAATACGGCAGGCGTCCCGCGCCGCGATTTCCTCCGGCACGCCCATAGACGTAAGCCACCCGGTAAACAGCAGATGCCTCTCATACACCTTTTCAGCGATCTCCCTGCCCTTTTCCGTCAGCGTGATATAGCCGTTCTTGTCCACTAGGATACAATCCTGCTCCCGGAGATTTTTCATTGCAACGCTTACGCTGGGCTTAGAGAATTCCATCTCCGTGGCGATGTCCACCGAGCGCACTTCTCCGTTTCGGTTCTGCAAAATAAGTATAGTTTCGAGATAATCCTCACCGGATTCCAGAATTCTCCCTTTCATATCCTTGCCTTTCCGACAAAAACAGTCTGTCTAATTTCAGACAATACCGCAGGACTATCGCGGTATATCCTTATTATATAATACCATATAATTCAAATTCCGTCAAGAGAAAAACACTCAGTTCATACTGAGTATCCGGGCTATAACGCTCCCCTCGTACACGATCGGATATTCCCTCAGTGAGAATATCAGTCCGTCTGCCGGAGCGGTTATCTCCTCCTCCACCGTTCCGGTGATAGGGGTAACGATCTCACCGATGACAGTTCCCTTCTGCACCCATATATTGTGCTCCACCGAGGGAATGAAAATACCGCTCTGCATCGAGTGTATAACATTCACCGCGCCGTCAGTGCTGACCATCGGGTGAGAAACCGTTTCCTCCGGCCCCGTCCATATTCCAAGCTCCGACATAAGATTGAAAATACCCGTGAGAAGCTGCTTGCAGTAAGCCTTTGTTATCCTCTGCCCCACGCCCATTTCAATCACCAGAGTCGGAACTCCGCATTCTCTCAGCGCGCTTGCAAGAGAGCCTTCCCCCACAGCGTTCGAGTCATGCACCCACACGAAGTCGGTGTTTATCATCTTCGCGTATTTGAGCAGACGGCTGCTGTCGGTGCTTGGAATTCTCACCTGTGGAATTTCCCTGATGAAAATATTGCTCGCATGGATATCCACGCAGATATCCGCGCCCTTAATATCCGCCACCAGCTTCGCCGCTACATTCTCCGCGATTGCGCCGGTGTCGCTTCCGGGAAACACCTTGTTCATATCCAGTCCCGACATTGGCACTGCGCGGCTGACCGCCTCCATTCCGAGGGGATTTATCGACGGATAGATGTCCACCGTCCCCTTTAAATAAGCCATATTCGCGGTGATCGTCCTCACCAGCTCATAGCAGACATACTGCCCCTCAAGCTCGTCACCGTGTATTCCGGTAACAATGGCGATCCTCTTTCCGCCCTCACAGCCGACGCCCTTTAAGCTGTTCTTTTTGATAGTAAGCTCCTCGTCTGCCGGAAGCCTTACCGACACCAGATTTTCGATCATATTCTTACCCCCATATTATTCAACTGATTTCAGCGACTCCACCATGCTGACCTTTTTAAGCTCTTTGCGCATGATGAGGTTCACGATCAGTGAAAATGCCACCGTAACTGCAAAAGCCCACACAAACGACATCGGGTGAATATTCCGTCCGAACATTACCTCGTCTATTTCCGCAGTCTGAATTACGAACTGACACAAAGCCACGCCAAGTCCCAGTCCGACAGCCGCTCCCATTACCGACAGTATAATATTCTCCCGGAACACATAGCTAGCCACCTCGTTATCGTAGAAACCTAGTACCTTGAGCGTTGCGATCTCCCGTATACGCTCCGTAATATTAACGTTTGTAAGATTATACAGCACCACGAAAGCCAGCGCCCCCGCCGAAGCGATAAGCACAATGACCACCAGATCCATAATTTTCATCATGTCATTAAAGGTACTCGAAGCCCCGGAATTAAGCGAAACACTGAGAACTCCGTCAACTCCGAGCATTTTTTCGATGAATTCGTCCTGTACTGTCTTATCGTCGCTGATACCATTCCTGAAGTACACCACATTGTATTCCGGCTGCGAACCAAATAACTCTGCGTATTTTTCACCCGAAATATACATATAGTGACTGGTATAATGCTCCGTTATCGCCCCGATAGTGACTTCTTTTATATTGTTGTCGCTGATTTTCAGTGAAACCCTGTCCCCCTGCTTTGCTCCAAGCAGCTTAGTGAGCTTCTCGGTGACTATGATACCGTCCTGCGCCGTTTCAAAGCTGATTTTCTCGCCGCTCGTCCGGTTGTGGAAGTCTATCATGTCCTCAAAGATGCCGGTGTCCTCTATTGCCGTAACATAGCACTGCGCATTGCCCTCCTCAGAGGTAATGCTATACTGCTTAATCAAAGCCCTGGTGTATTCCGTTTCCGGATTGTAGTCCAGCAGCTCGTCATACACCTTCTGAAGCTCCTCCGCGTCCATATCGCTGTCAACAGCAATATACCCGCTGTATTGATTTATATTATTATACTGTAAGTTAACGATATCCCCGATAGAATCCTTTAGCCCGAAACCTGTCAGCGAAAGTGCGGTACATCCCGCAATACCTATGACAGTCATGAACATTCTGCGCTTGTACCGGAATAGGTTACGCCCGGAAACTTTGCCGAAGAACGACATTTTGTTCCATATAAACCCAATTCTCTCCAGAAGCACCCGTTTTCCCGCCTTAGGAGCTTTAGGCCGCATAAGCTCCGCCGGAGTTTCCGCCAGAGCCTTTCTGACGCACAAGAACACTGTGACAGCAATAGCCGCCACCATGCTTCCCGCCGAGATAATGATGTTCACCGGACTTAACTCAAAGTAATAATTTGTGATAATATACATCATGCCATAAGCAAACATGATGATAAACGGGAACAGATACATTCCGATAAACGCGCCGATAAGGCTGCCCGCCGCAGCAGCCAGAACCGCGTAAGCAATATAATTCCGCATTATAGTCCTGTTAGGATAACCGAGGGATTTCAGCGTACCGATCTGCATACGCTGTTCCTCGATCATTCTCGACATTGTAGTTAAGCAGACAAGCGCCGCCACCAGCAGGAAGAATATCGGGAAGATCATAGAGATCTTGTCTATTCTCTCGGAATTGCTCTCATATTCCGCATATCCGGGGTTGTCCTCTCTCGTAAAAACATACCACTTAGCATCTCCGGCGTCCTCGATCTCTTTCTTTCCGTCAGCGATCTTCTTTTCCGCGTTGGCGATCTCCCGTTCAAATGTCGCAAGCCCGTCCTCGTATTCAGCCAGACCGTCTGCGTACTGCTGCTTCGCGTCCTCCAGCTCTGCAAGACCGTCCTCATATTCAGCCTTTCCGTCAAGGAACTCCTGCTCCTTTTCCGCAAGCTCCTCCGCACCCTCGTCATAGTCCTTCTGCGCCTGATTGAGGGTATTCCGTCCGTCATTGAACTGAATAAGCCCGTCCGAATATTCCGCGTAGCCGTCATTATACAGCTTTACACCGTCCTGATATTTCGCCCAGTTTTCCTCATACTGAGCAAGCCCCTCGTTATACTGAATAAGCCCCTCGTCTATCTGCTTCTGAGCCTCGTCAAGCTGCGCTTCACCCGCAGCTATCTCCTGTTCCTTCTCAGCGATCACCGCAGTATTCTCATCTATCTGCGCCTTAGCGTAGTTTAGCTGCTCCAGAGCCGCGTCAAGCTGAGCCTTACCCGCGTCAAACTGCGCCTTAGTCTGCTCCAGAACCGCCCTCTGCTGAACTAATTCCGGATCATCCTTTCCAAGAATAGCCTCCGCCTGCTCAAGCTGCGCCAAGCCAGACTCATATTGCTGCACTCCGGCTTCATATCCCGCAAGCTGAGTATTATATTCCGCAAGCCCCGCGTCATACTGCGCCTGAGCCTGAGAAAGCTGCTCCTTACCCTCGTTGATCTGAGTTTTCCCGGCTTCAATCAGCGCCCGGTTTTCGTCAATTTCCCGCTGTCCCTCGTCAAGGGCTGCTTTACTGTCGTCTAACTGCTTCTTTCCCTCGTCAAGCTGCTTTTTCGCGTCCATGAGCGTCTGCTTGCTCTCGTCAAGCTGCTCCTCCGCGTCATTGAGCTTCTCCTCGTTTTCGTAAAGCTCCGCCCAGCCCTTGTCCAGCTCCGCTTTAGCGTCCGCAAGAGTCTGCTTTGCGTCCTCAAGCTGCTTTTCTCCGTCAGCGATCTCCTGCGCCGCGTCCTCAAGCTCCTTTTCACCGTCCGCGATCTTGACCGCAGCGTCATCTAATTCAGCCTTTGCGTCATCCAGTTCCTGCTGACCCTCGGTTTTCGCCTTTTCAAGGTCTTTCTCTCCGTCAGCAATCTTCTGCTGCGCCTCCCCGATAACCTCGTCATATCTGATCTCACTGCGGGAAATCCCCAGTTCCTCCAGCCTGTCGGAAATTTCGTCCCTTAACTGCTCATATTCGTCGGAATAGCTCTCCAGACCCTTTAATTTCTCCGACTGAATATATATCTCAGTATAAACTTCCTGTGTAAAATTACTTTCTGTAATATATAAAAACGCACCCAGCGACCCATTTCCGATAGTTGTACTTCCCCGCTGTGTTGAAGATATATACATCGGAGTGTCGAAAATACCGACAATTGTGTATTCCTTGTGCTTCAGAGGAAACTCGTCAGCCTCAGTCGGATCAGACAAAGATATCTTGTCCCCGACCTTCATTCCGGCTTTCAGCTTGCTGTAATTGATAATGCACTCGTCTTCTGCCTGGGGAATCCTTCCCTCCAGCAGATCTACCCTGTTCATCTTCTGACTTTCGTCAAAAGAGTATATCCTAGTGTTATAATCCTTTCCACTATAACTAAGCGTTAAATCTGTATATTTCGACCCATAAACCGCTGAAACACCCTCGACCTGCTCCAGAGCCTGTAAATCTCCCTCAGTCAGCCCAAAGGTAGACATTACCCTGAGGTCAAACAGTTCATGCTGATCGTAGTAGTTATCCGCGGTGATCTTCATATCGTTTCCGGTAGCCCTTACTCCGCTGAAAAATCCCACGCCGATAGCGCAGATAGTGAAGATAGACATAAACCTGTTCTTGGTCTTTGCAATCTCCCGGAAAATATTTCTGGTAACAGCCTTCAAATCCGCACCTCCGTCACCATTCAATTTCTTCAACCGGAGTAGGAGAGCTGTTGGTTATGATATCCTCCACCCTGCTGCTCTTTATCTTGATAATTCTGTCCGCCATAGGCGCAATAGCTGTGTTATGCGTTACTAGGATAACAGTCATTCCGTCCACCCGGCAGGTGTCCTGAAGCAGTTTAAGTATCATTTTACCTGTGTTGTAGTCCAGCGCGCCGGTCGGCTCGTCGCACAACAGCAGCTTCGGCTTCTTGCTGAGCGCCCTCGCAATAGAAACTCTCTGCTGTTCGCCGCCGGAAAGCTGCGCCGGGAAGTTTCCAAGCCTTTCCCCCAGCCCGACTTTCTGAAGAATTTCCGCCGCCGGGATAAAATCCTTTGTGGTCTGCGCTGCCAGCTCCACATTCTCCTTTGCGGTGAGATTTGGCATAAGGTTATAGAACTGAAAAATAAATCCCACATCATATCTGCGGTAGTTGGTAAGCTGTTTTCTGTTCATTCTGTCAACTCTTGCGCCATCAACGCTGATAACGCCCTCGTTGCAGGTATCCATGCCGCCAAGCATATTCAGCACCGTAGTCTTTCCCGACCCGCTCGGCCCCACGATTATTGCGAATTCGCCCTTCTGGATATCAAAAGTCATTCCGTCAGCGGCGTTTATCGTGACCTCTCCCATGTGGTAACGCTTATAAACGTCCTTTAATGTAACAAATGCCATAAGATCTCCTCATCTTTTCTACATTATACGAATTTTTATGCATCCGCAGACGCACTTCTTTTAAAAGAGCAGGCAGAGAAAGCCGTCGCAAAAGCGCCGGTGATCCCTGCCTCCTTTTCATTTCATATCAACCATAAGTCAACCGCCGATTTTGGACTTTCCGCCCATATAAGGTCTGAGGACCTCCGGAATATTCACCGAACCGTCGGCATTGAGATTGTTCTCCAGAAATGCGATAAGCATTCTGGGGGGAGCAACAACAGTATTGTTCAGCGTATGAGCAAAGTAGTTCTTGCCGTCCTCGCCCTTTACTCGTATCTTAAGTCTGCGTGCCTGAGCATCGCCGAGGTTAGAGCAACTTCCCACCTCGAAATACTTTTTCTGTCTGGGGGACCATGCCTCGACATCATAGCTCTTTACCTTGAGGTCAGCGAGATCGCCGGAGCAGCATTCGATCGTTCTTACCGGGATATCCATAGAGCGGAACAGATCAACAGTGTTCTTCCACAGCTTGTCGAACCACATAGCGGACTCCTCCGGCTTGCAGACAACGATCATCTCCTGCTTTTCAAACTGGTGTATTCTATACACGCCGCGCTCCTCGATACCGTGCGCGCCTTTCTCCTTACGGAAGCAGGGGGAATAGCTTGTGAGAGTTCTAGGCAGAGTGCTTTCATCAATGATAGTATCAATAAACTTTCCTATCATAGAGTGTTCACTTGTACCGATAAGATAGAGATCCTCGCCCTCTATCTTGTACATCATTGCGTCCATTTCTGCGAAGCTCATAACGCCTGTAACAACGTTAGAACGGATCATGAACGGCGGAATGCAGTATGTGAAGCCCCTGTCTATCATAAAATCTCTTGCGTATGCAAGCACCGCGGAATGCAGTCTTGCCACATCGCCCATCAGATAATAGAATCCGTTGCCTGCGACCTTTCTCGCACTGTCGAGGTCAATACCGTTCAGCTTCTCCATGATCTCGCTGTGATACGGGATCTCGAAATCCGGCACTACCGGCTCGCCGTAACGCTTGATCTCAACATTTTCGCTGTCGTCCTTACCGATAGGAACAGAGGGGTCGATGATATTAGGAATGGTCATCATTATCTTCTTGACCTTTTCCGCAAGCTCCTCCTCCTGCTTCTCCAGAGCAGCCAGTTCGTCCGAGAAAGCCTTGACCTGCGCCTTAGCCTTTTCTGCCTCGTCCTTCTGACCCTTAGCCATGAACCCGCCTATTTCCTTAGAAATACGGTTTCTGTCTGCTCTGAGGGAATCGCCTCTCTGCTGCGCCTTGCGAAGCTGCGCGTCCAGTTCAATAACCTCGTCAACCAGCGGAAGCTTTTCGTCCTGAAACTTCTTCTTGATGTTCTCCTTTACAGCGTCCGGATTTTCTCTCAAAAACTTAATGTCTATCATTTTCTTTGCCTTTCTTTTTATAAAATTCAGGTTTTGTCCTGTAATCTGCTTTTATTTGACTGCCATAAGCCGGAGAATTCCCTCCAGCTGATCCTTGTCCTCAAAGGATATCTGTAAGGTATTTGTTTTCTTTCCCTCGCATATCCGCACCTTAGTGCCAAGCGCCTCGGTCAAACTGATCTCCACCTCGGTGTAATAAGCCATTCTCGGCTTCACCTCAGTCTTTTCTTCCTCCCGCTTAGCCTCGCGCTTTGCGATAGCCTCAATGCTTCTTACGCTCAGTTCTCCCTCGGAAGCCCTCACCGCGATCTCAGTCATGAGTGCCGGGTCCTTGATAGCCTTAAGTGCCTTGCAGTGACCCGCAGAAAGCCGCCCGTCCGCCAGAAGATCTCTCACCCCTACCGGCAGTGTCAGCAGACCCAGACTGTTCGCAATTGAGGAACGCGGCTTGCCCAGCGCCTTTGAAAGCTGATCCTGCGTCATTTTATAGGTATCTATCAGTTCCCTGTACCCCTGCGCTTCCTCGATAGGATTAAGGTTTTCTCTCTGCAAATTTTCGATCAGAGCCACCTGCATTACCTGCTCCTCCGACAGATCGTCCCGGATAACCACAGGAACCTCGCTTAATCCCGCAATTTTTGCAGCTCTCCACCGTCTTTCCCCGGCGATTATCTGATAGTTTCCAGTCGCCAGAGGTCTTACAAGCAGCGGCTGTAAAACTCCATTCACCCGAATGGACTCCGCAAGCTGCTCCATAGCTTCCTTATCGAAAACCTTTCTTGGCTGACCCTTGTTCGGCTCAATTTCAGAAATTCTCAGCGTTCTCAGGCTCTCCGACTCCTCCATGCTGTTGTCGTCGAAAAGGCTGCTGAAATCCCCGCCTATTCTTTTATTGCTCATTCTTCTTCTCCATTTCGCGGCATTTCTCCAGCACTTCCTTGGACAGACGCTTGTACGCGTCCGCACCCTTTGAGTTTTTGTCGTAAAACAGTATCGGCTCGCCGTGGCTCTGCGCCTCGGTAATTCTCACATTCCGCGGTATCTCCGTCTTGAAAATAACGTCCGAGGGGAATGTTCTCTTGATATCCCGCATGATCTCATTGCTTGCCAGAAGCCGTCTGTCCATCATCGTGAACACGATTCCCATGAGCTGCAATTCCTTGTTAGCGGAACGCTTGACTTTTTTCACCGTTTGCATAAGCTGCGCCAGACCCTCCAGTGCGAACGGCTCGCACACCATCGGCACAATGATCCTGTCGCAGGCAACAAGCGCATTTATTGCTAGGATACCCAGCGACGGCAGGCAGTCCACTATCACAACATCATAGCTGTCCCTGACCTGCAAAATTATCTTTCGTAGCTGATGATTTCTCTGCTCAGCGTCAGCAAGCTGCAATTCTGCCTCGCAAAGCTGATTTGTTGCGGGTATAATATCAACATTTTTATATCTTGTCTTAATAATTGCTTCCTGCGGTCTAGCCTCTCCCATAATTATGTCGTATGTAGAGATGTCAAGTGTTTTCTTTTTTATTCCGAATCCAGTTGTAGAGTTGCCCTGCGGGTCAAAATCTATCAGCAGAACTTTTTTGCCGAGTATCCCCAGACCTGCGGCAATATTGATAGAGGTAGTAGTTTTACCGACGCCGCCCTTCTGGTTTACAACTCCGATCACAGCTCCCACAAATTTTCCCCCTTTTCACCGAATAATATTCTTACCTCTCTATTATATCATACTATTCTGAAAAAATAAAGCCCTTTTTATAAAAAATGTTCCACATGGAACAATTTTTCGACCTATCCAGCCGAAATGTTCCATGTGGAACAATTATTCTGTTCAAATCTCCGCAGCCGAGTGAATTTTTATTGTATATTCATAGTAATCCCCCACCCGATTCATCTGAGTTTCACAGTCAATATTGGCATCTTTCATGCTCTTGACAATCTTGTTAATGCTGTTTATGTATAATCTCGGAACCGGGAAGTGAAATTTTCTTTTTGCCGGCGAAGCCTGCTTAACTACTTTTTTTTGTTCATTACCCTGATTAAGTATAGACTCAACAAGCTGCTCCGTCTGTTCTATATTCAGATGATTAATTATGATTTCTCCCAGCGCCCGCACTCTGTCCTTCTGATTTTCCAACCGTATAAGAGCTCTAGCCTGCCTTTCAGTTATATTTCCCCGAACCAGAAGATTTCTCTCTGCGTCGCTGAATTTCAGCAGCCTTAGCTTATTTGCAATAGTAGATTGAGCCTTTCCGAGCTTCGCCGCAGCTTCCTCCTGAGTAAGCCCATAGTACTTTATTAGTTTTTCAATAGCCATAGCCTCCTCAAAATAACTGAGATCTCTCCGCTGAATATTTTCTATAAGTGCCAGAACCGCTGATTTTTCATCATCGGCGTCAATAACGATACACGGAACCTCCTCCAATCCGCACATTTTTGCCGCCCTTAGCCTGCGCTCCCCGCTGACTATTTCGTAATTTACACCAAATCTGCGCACATTTATC
>CAMAGG010000038.1 GCA_945833805.1 uncultured Clostridia bacterium
AAACAGAATATATAATATTTATATTACTCCATTATCTATGAAAAGAGTGATCAAATTGGAATGGTTCATATATGGGCGCCTCTAAAAATCTGACTGCGCATCTGAGGCACTATGTTTTTTTAGAGGTGACCTTATGCTGACTGTTTTCACCCTTATTCTTGGATACGATCTGAAAATCGCGATCGGAACAAGCACGATGATAATGGCTCTGGTCGCATTGATCGGCGCTGTAAGACATATCTGCATGGGTACGGAAATAAAGCCCCTGCCTATGGTTCTGGTGGTTCTGACCTGCCTTTTCGGAGCAGTCACAGCCGCTGGATTTGCCAACAAATGTGATATCCTAAAGCTAAACCTTGTGATCGGCGTGGTGCTTCTTATTCTGGGAGTATTCACCGTTGTTACAAAGTTCATTATAAGCTGATACTTTACTCCCGGTAGCTGTATCGGGAGTTTTTTCTGCCGGCTGAGCGTTTGCGTTCCTTATTGACAACCTAATGTTTGTGAGGTATAATAGTTATATAATATAATATACCCCTAAAACAGTTCTGATTTCTGCAAATTATCATCATACATCTTCGTAAACAGGGAGGAAGAAAGCATGAAATTCCGTGTAAAATTTCTCGCGGCACTGACAGCGGTTTCGCTTCTTGCCGGCTGTACCGCTCAGGAATCCAGCATTCCAACCACAGAGGAACAAATCGCGGGCGCCCCGGATAACAGCCAGAGCGATACCTCAACAGACGCGCTGAACGAGCAGTCAGGTGTCCCTGCCAATTCTGAAAGCGCTACCGAAACATCTGGTTATTCAGGAGCAGAGAACTTATCCTCTCTGACAGAAAATCCAGACGCGACAAGCAATTCCGGAAATAGTTCAGGAGATCCTTTACAGACATCAGGCTCCGGGCAGCCGGAACAGTCCTCCGATAAGCCCGCCCAGACCACAAAGCCCACAAGTTCAGTCGGCGACGAAAAGCTCTCTGTTGAGGGGGACGGACTGGAGGGCAGCAAATCAACCGGCAATTATAACTATGGCGAGGCGCTGCAAAAGGCAATACTTTTCTACGAGCTTCAGCGCAGCGGCGACATTGACGAGCAAACCAGCCGCACCAACTGGCGCGGCGACAGCGGTATGACCGACGGCGCGGACGTGGGGCTTGACCTCACCGGAGGACTGTATGACGCAGGAGATAATGTAAAATTCAACCTGCCGATGGCATACACCTCTGCAATGCTCGCATGGAGCGTTTACGAGGACAGAGATGTATACGAAAACAGCGGTCAGCTTGAATATATTCTGGACACCATCAAATGGGTCAACGACTACCTTATAAAATGCCACCCGCAGGACGATGTTTATTACTATCAGGTCGGCAACGGCAGCTCCGATCACGCGTGGTGGGGAGCAGCGGAAGTCATGCAGATGGACAGACCCTCCTATAAGGTGGATATAAACAATCCCGGCTCGGCGGTTTCAGCGGAAGCGGCTGCCTCTCTTGCAGCGTGCGCTGCGGTGTACAGATCCACAGATAAATCCTACGCCGAAAAATGCCTTACCCATGCGAAGCAGCTTTACGATTTTGCGGAGCGCACCCAAAGCGACAGCGGCTACACCGCAGCAAACGGATTTTACAACTCATGGAGCGGTTTTTACGATGAGCTTTGCTGGGCTGGCTGCTGGCTGTACATAGCTACCGGCGACAACACATATCTTAACAAGACAAAGGAATACGAGGCGCAGGCGGGCGGAAACTACAAGTGGACGATGTGCTGGGACGACAAATACACCGGCGCTGTTTGTCTGCTGGCAAAGCTCACCGGAGAGCAGAAATACAAGGACAAGATCGAAAAGAACCTCGACTGGTGGACTACCGGAACCGGAGGAGAACGTGTGACCTACACGCCAAAGGGTCTGGCTTGGCTGGATTCATGGGGGTCGCTGAGATATGCGACTTCTGCGGCTTTTGTGGCGGCTGTTTACGCGGATTATGACGGCTGCCCCTCCGATAAGGCGAAAACATACCGGGTATTCTGCGCAAGTCAGGTTGATTACGCCCTCGGAAGCACAGGCAGGAGCTTTGTAGTGGGCTTCGGCGAAAATCCCCCGGAGCACCCTCATCACCGCACCGCTCAAGGCTCATGGTCGGACAACATGAACGAGCCGGGATATCATCGTCACACTCTCTACGGCGCTCTCGTAGGCGGCCCGGACGCGTCTGACGGCTACACCGATACGGTTTCAGACTACAATAAGAATGAGGTCGCGGACGACTACAACGCCGGATTTGTCGGAGCGCTGGCGAAAATGTACGGAATTTACGGCGGTCAGACCATAAAGAACTTCGGCGCTATCGAGGAAAAGGGCGAGGAGCTTTACGTTGAACAGCGCATAAACGCTCAGGACAACGGATTTACCGAGATCAAGGCTATGGTTTATAACAAGACCGCATGGCCGGCGCGGGTCACTGACGATCTTGAGCTGCGCTATTTCATTGATCTGACCGAGCTTTACGAAGCCGGCGGAAGCGCGTCGGACGTGACTGTATCACTGAATTACGCCGAGGGAGCAAAGTTCGGCGGGATTTATGAATGGAACAAGAAAAAGAACCTCTATTATGTAAGCATTGATTTCAGCGGTGTGAAGATCTATCCCGGCGGACAGAGCGCCTACAAGAAAGAGGTGCAGTTCCGCATGAGCGCGTCAGGCTGGGATCCTAACAACGACCCCTCCTACACCGAGCTTGTCGGCACGAACGGCAGCGAGCTTATCCGGGCGGCGCACGTCGGACTTTACGAGGGCGGAAAGCTTGTTTTCGGCACAGAGCCTGACGGAAAATCCGCAGGACTTGTAAAGCCCATCGACAGCGGCTCTCAGCAGAACAATGTCACATCACAGCCTGAACAGAACCCGCCGCAGAACCATAACCCACAGAATTCCTCCGCTGAAAATGGCGGGCTGTCGGTTTCGATGAATAATCTGGGCGGCAGCAGCGGAAACACGATACAGTTCACAATTGATATCACCAACAATACCGGCGCGGAGGTAGATCTGTCAAAGCTGGAGATAGACTATTTCTTTACCGCTGACGGCAAGACGGATATCAACTTCTGGTGCGACCACAGCGCTACCAGCGGCGACAACTACGAAGCCCTCACTGACAGAGTAAAAGGCACTTTCTCGGCTGCAAGTGGAACAAAAGCCGACACGAAATGCGCTGTTACATTCAGCGGCGGAACGCTGGGCGTGGATAATTCCCTCACTATTCAGGTGAGAATTACCCCGGCAGACTGGACGAATTTTAATTTGTCCAACGATTTTTCTGCGGGCGGCGCAGATAAACTCTGCATTAAACTGAGCGGAAAAACCGTTTTCGGCTCTGAACCTAAGTGATATCAAAAGGGGTCTGTTTCGTCAGACCTCTTTTTTCATAAATTATTTATTGTTTTTCGATAATTTACTATTGACAAAGAATAAAAAGTGTGATATTATATAACCACAGGAAATATTATTCTGTTTCGGGAGGAAAACTATGTGGAATAAAGACAGATCAATAGTTCTTTCAAGCGTAATAATCAAGATCATTTACGCCGGGATAGCGGTATGCTGCGTGGCAGCGCCGTTTCTGGCACGTTATTACGACGACAGTGTGGTGATCGCCCACGGAGAATCTTCGGTTTATGTGCCGCTTCTGGTGACGCTCTACTGCATCGTACCACCGGCTTTGGCAGCGCTTATCTCTCTTGACCTGCTGTTGAACAACATCAAAAAAGGGCAGCCGTTCATCAGCAGAAATGTCACTCTGCTGCGGATCATATCCTATTGCTGCTTTGCGGTGTCGGTTCTGTTCATTTATTTCGCGCTGCTCAGACCCTTTGCGTTCGTGGTGGTTTTTGCGGCGGCATTCTTCGGAGTTATCCTCCGGGTGGTGAAAAACTGCTTTGAGCAGGCGGTCGCTCTCCGGGAAGAAAACGACTTCACAATATGAAAGGCGGGACGTAAATGGCGATCATTGTAAACCTTGACGTTATGATGGCAAAGCGGAAGATTTCCTCAAACGAGCTTGCTGAGAAAATAGACATCACTCCCGCTAATCTTTCTGTGCTGAAAACCGGAAAAGCTAAGGCAGTACGGTTCTCCACGCTGGAAAAGCTGTGCGAGGTTTTGGACTGCCAGCCGGGAGATATTCTGGAATACCGAAAGGACGACTGAGAATTATTCGCAAAGCATCTCGGCGCTTTGCACCCTCTTGTTTACTTATTTTTACTTTTATGGAAAGGATTAATTATGGATAATCAGTATAATCAGCCTATTCAGCCAACTATATCCGGAGCGCCGCTCCCGCCTCCCGCTTCTTCTGTACTACCGGAAAAGCAGAAGTCGAAATACACCGCAGCCGACGCGGCTTTCGCATGGATCTGCTTCGCACTTGGATTTATTTTCGCCCGATATGTCACGCAATACTGCGGAGGACTATGGGGAGGGATATTCTGGGCTTTATTCGGGACGCTGAGCGCAATTTACGCGCAGGTCAAAAGAATAAAAACAAGCCCCATACAGAAAGCCGTTTTTGCAATTGCAGAGGTTTTCTGTCTTGTACCGCTTTTCTGCGCAAGCGGATTTATAAACACCCTTGCCGCATGGTTTTCGTTCCTGCTTCTTTTTTATCTGTGCATTACTGTGAGCGGAGCGGAGCTTTTCGGAAAGCATTTTGCCGCTGACCTGTTCAAAAGTGTTGCAATACGTCCGTTCAAAAGCTTCGGCTGCGCGCCTTCCGCGGCTTTCTCCCCCGTTAAGCGCGGAAAGACCGCTATAAATATCGCATATATACTGATCGGACTTGTCATTGCAGTTCCGCTGACGCTCGTTGCGGTCGGGCTGCTGATACTTTCTGACCGCTATTTTGAGAGCGTAATTCTGGACTTTTTCCACTCTCTGCCGCAGTTTTCTTTCAGTCTTATCTGGCAGATCATCTTCGGCGCGATAGTAGGAATGTTCCTTTTCGGAGCGCTTTACTCTGCCGGAAAGCCTACCTCAGGCTACGATCCCTCGACGCCCTCCTACCGTATTCTTCCTGCGGCGGTTTCCTATTCGGCGGTGACTCCGGTGTGCGTGTTTTATCTCGTGTACATTATTACGCAGATCAAGTATCTCACAGCGGCTGTTACAGGTCATATTCCGGAGGAATTCAGCATTTCCGAATTCGCACGGCGGGGATTTTTTGAGCTGTGCGTCGTTGCATTGATAAATCTCTGCGTTATCACAGTAATGCTTACCTTCACGGCGCGTGGAGAAGCTGACAGACCGAAAAAGGTGCTCAGAATATACACTGTTGTCATCTCAGCGTTCACGCTTCTTCTCATCTCATCAGCATTCAGCAAAATGGCATTTTACATCAGCAGCTATGGGCTGACGCAGCTCAGGGTTTATACCTCGTGGTTCATGGTCGTGCTTGCGGTGGTATTTGTGATCATAATCATTAAGCAGTTCGCGGAAATACCGCTGTGGAGGGTTCTGTTCACAGCATTTACCGTGATGTTGGCGTTGCTGTGCTTTTCAAATTTAGACGGTCAGATTGCCCGATATAATATTAATGCCTGCCGAAACGGAGCACTTGAGGAGATCGATCTGTACGATATGGAGGATCTTAACGGAATGGCAGCGGAGCCGGTGGCGGAGCTTGTAATAAACGGCGAATGCAGCGACTGTGGAATTTCTGCTCAGGAAGCTGAAACATTACTTGCAAAGCAGCTATATCAAATGGAACAGCAGAACGATTTTGCATATTTCAGCATTCCCCGGATTTCAGCTATAAACATGATAAACAAAGCAGGTATAAACGCTGAAAATATGTGGGAATTTCTTCCCAGTCAGTACCTCGACAGTTCAGATCAATAAATTCAAACACAGCTTTTCAGTTCGACACAGGGTATACTTTCCCTGCCCAAGCTTCCATTATGGATAAGAAACATCTGCATAGCAATAGAAAGTCCCAGACCGGAAATGTATACGCGCAGGATAGAATGTATTATTAATAGGTCACCTCTAAAAGAAAAATGGTGCGGGTCAATTCCCGCACCTATTCATTTCTGGAATTAAACAAACTAATTGAATCAACCCATTTGGCTGTCTATAAGCATATCCTTTATCTGAGTGAATTTTCTCATGGGTATTGGAACCGCCGATCCGTCTATCATAACCACATCATAGGGTCTTATTTCCTTGATGTAAATTTTATTTATAACATAGCTCCTGTGGACTGCCGCAAACCCCTCTCCCGCCAGTTTAAGGAACTCAGAGATCTGCATTTTCAGATTTATCTCGCCGCTTAAGGTATGTATTTCGCAATACTTGTTCCATGCGCAGGCATAAATTATTTCTGATCGGTTAATAAAATGTAGATGTCCGTCAGGACTAGTGCCTACGATTTTCGCTGTATCGTTCAGTGTATTGATATGGCGCTTCATGTATTCGCCTGCCATTTTTCCCATCTCATTGACGAAAATTTCGTTTTCAGAAATTTTCATTTCTCCGATAGGATTAGAAACATGAATATGCTTTATCTCAAGGGATTCTCCCTTTTTTGCCCAGATAAAGGTACATCTCTGCTGAGCCTGCAAGAAGTATTCCACATCATCATCAGTGGTAACAAGATATCGCCCGATAACCGTGCAGATACTGCCGGAATTATTCATGACGATATACTCCTGACACAACAGATGACAGGGCTTAAGCTCCTTCTTAAGTTGTTCAAAATCTTCACACATCTGATCCTTGCCCTGCATAAACTCACTCTGAACAGCGCCGACCCATGTAATGTCATCTGCGCAAAAGCTAAGCAAATAATTAATATCAAGCTGCCAGTACCGCCTCAAACACTCTTTTGTCAGCTCTACTGCTTTATCAAGCATTTTTTTAACCAATACAATGACCTCCCATGTGGTCAGAAATAACCTCCGCTGATCTTTCCGCAACAATGTCACGCGGGCGGACAATGAATACCCACGCCTATGACAGAAAGCGATCCAATCCCCTGTCCGTCATAGGCGGAAGCCTTGTCTTTGCTCACTTGAGCGCTAGGAAAATATCAACATAATCATTTTCAATGCTGCCATATATATCGCATATCGTGTCAAAGAGCTCATTTGCCATCTGCTCATCAGAGCCAGTCTTGACCTTCGCAACATGCTTATGATAAACCATGCCGTAATCGCCGAGAATGCCATAGAATCCGAGCAGCATACACAAATTCATCTCGTTCAGCTTTAACATCGCTCTGGGATAGACATCTTCAGCGACATCTTTGGCGACCGTGGTATAAACCTGAAAATACCCGTACTCATCGTCTTCAACAGGCACTCTGCACACTTCGGTTATGATCACTCCGTCGTCATCAGGACCCATGTTTTGCGGCATTATTCTGAGGGTGAGATCTTCTCCCGAATTAGCAATCTGGGTTTCCACTCCCTCGTTATTCATCTTTTCAGAAATTATCTGATATACCTTATCCATACCTATCTTCCTTTCATATCAACAATTTAATGACGCTTTCGAGCATCACGTCTGCGCTGAACCTCTTCCGGATCTATGTCACCATCTACATCGAGGACCTCTTTGATGTCATCAAGACCCAATGATTGTCTTCCGGCTTTTGTTTTATATCCGACCCCAGACATGAGCGCGTCAGCTCCGGTATCGCCGTCCCCTCCGAGCGTCTGGTGCAGAGCTATCGCCTGATCCGTCTTTGCCATGTTCGCTATCTCATCCATTGAGCCCATATTCGTAGCCATCTGCATGAGTAAGTCCATGGACTTTCGATTTAATCCATGTGTTTCCTTTACTGAATGATAAATATCATGATTACCGAAAAGATCATTCTGTACAATTTTCTTGTTGTTTTTCTGCTTCATTTTAGAGGTAGCGCCTTTGGTAATTAAATTTACGGGGACATTGATCAGCTTTGCAACTGCCGTTCCAACTCCTCCTGCTCCCGACACATCGGCAATTCTTCCTCCCAGCTTGAAGCCAGACTGAATCATTTCGCTCACATCGTTTACCTGATCCCTGCTCAGTTTTCCGGAGATAGAATTCTGTGCGTTGGCGATCATCCTCTTATTATGGTCATTTGTGATACCCTTCCCAAGATCCTCCTTCGTAAGCTTATTCACATCATGCTTCTGTTTGCTGTGTATCCCAAAGTTCATGCCGTTTCTGAGCAGATCCACACTATCGTTGACAAAATTGAACGGAAGACTGTCTGTAAAGTTGCCGGCAATGCTCATACCTTCATTTACTGTATCGCCCAAAGACATAGCCATATTCATCATATTGCCTGCCTTAGCGCTTTTTATACCGCCAGCGATATTCTTAATTATGTTCCTTGCCGAAACAGCCGTTTTGACGCCATTCATTCCGTCGCTGATGCCTTTGCCGATTTTTCCGTGATCCTCCAGATCAAACTCGCCAAAGTCAAACTCGCCGTCTTCGTTAAATTTAGGTTTAGCCAGACCAATACCCATCTTGACCTTATTGTAATCGTCTATGCTGTCATCAAGAAAGTCTGCGATCGATCCGCTTCCCCCGAACAGGTCTTCCACTGCGTTTCCCCAGCCCTTTTTTCCTTCGTCTGTCATCTGTGCTCCAACTGGTTCGGCGTTCTGTTCATGATTGCCGCTTGCCAATGTTGTACATAACTGGCGGATTCCTGATTCGGCGGCGGCAGTAGGATCGTAGGTCCTGTTTTCTTCATCGTATCGTCCAAGATGTTCTACATCACTGCGATGAGCAACGTTTTCACCTATCTGCCCCTGCTTCATTACATTAAGGGCTGCCATCATCCGCATAGCATAGGTTTTGTCCTTGGACGCCTGGTGAAACAAATAACGCTTATCGTCATGATCCTTTATTGCTGCCTTCTTATCCTGGATCCAGTGCTTGACATTGTCCGTCTTTTCGCCAACCCATTTCTTGGCGCTGCCATATTTCTCTCCGACCTTGTTCGCAAGGTTTATAGCGCCGCCCTTTACCTTGTGTGCTGCGGAGCCAACCGCCTTGCCGAATGAGCTGTTCTTAACATAATTTGCCGCAGATGATGCCTTATCCTTGACCGTAGTCGCAGCAGAGCCTACAGCCTTGCCGAATGCGCTGTCCTTAACATAATTTGCCGCAGATGATGCTTTATCCTTTATCCAGCCGCCAGCTTTGACTGCCTTGTCCTTGACCCAGACTCCTGCGTCTTTTGCTTTATCCTTGACCGTAGTCGCAGCAGAGCCTACTGCCTTGCCGAACGCGCTGTTCTTAACATAATTTGCCGCAGATGATGCTTTATCCTTGACCCATGAACCGGCTTTACCGAACGCACCCTTAACGGCATTTACGCCATTTTGCAGAGAACTGCCTTCGTAGGCATTCTTGATTTTTTTCTTAACGCCCTTTCGCCAGTCGTGGAAATCGTCCTGTGCATTACGAATAGAGTCAAAGGTATCGATTACTCTGTTTTTGGAATAGTTTCCTATTGCAGAAAGCGCATTACCCATGCCTTTCTTGGCATTAGCGCCCTTCTCCTTGAGCCATGCTTTCGCGCTTGCTGCCTTTCCCTTTGCCTTTTCAATGAAGGACTTCTTGGGAGCAGCAGGACTTGCAGGAGCCTGCGCCGCAGAAGCCTGTGGATCAGATGCAGCACTGTTAGCGGGGCTCTGAACCGGAGCATTTTCCTGTTTTTTCTTTTTACTCCACGGCCACATTTGTATCTGACCGGTAGGAGTAGACATGGTTCCCTCGCCCGAAACCGATCCCTGCTGAACAGTGTGGACAAGCTCATGCGCCGCGATCTGAGAATCAAAGCCACCCTTGCCGAAATACACGTCCTTACCCTGCGCATAAGCTCTTGCGCCTATTGACGTAGCAGACTGCTCCGCCTGCGCGCCGGTATGGAAGCGCACCCCGGAAAAATCTGCGTCCATACGCTGAGAAAGAGCCGATTTAAGCTGATCCGGTGTAAGATATGACGGAATCCCTGATGAGATCCGGTCTGCTTCACGCTCTGCCGCCGGGTTTTCGTTTATTTTCACACTGTTCGGGAGATTACTTGCGCTGTGTTGACCAAGCGAAGCCTTCATATTACTCAATTGCCCAGCCCGCTTTTTTTCTGCGTATGAAAATTGCATGATCCTTCTCCTTTACTAAAAATTGATAGTAGTTTCTCCGGCTGAGCAGCCTCTTCCGGAGAAACATATTGAAAATCAACTCACGAATGCTCGTGCTGCTCTTCTTTTGTGGTTTTGCCTGCCATTCTTACAGTTACAAGGAACAGTACGGCGCAAGCAACAAATACAATACCAAGAATATTTATTCCGAGATTACCTCCGGAAAGTATCACAGAATACAACAGAGGCGAAAAAGTCTGAACAACACTTCCGACCACGCTGAGAACCGACAGTCCCTGACTTATGCCGAGCTTCTTAACGACCGGCATATTAACATAGTAGTCGCTGGTAGCAGGCGTTCCGAAGCCGTCAAACAGTCCGAGGAGTGCAACGCTTACCAATGAGATGACCAGCGGAGCACTGATGTTCAGAATAAACACTGACACCGCTCCGAGAGTAAGCGAAAGCACAACGCATGCAGTCTTGCCCAACATCTTTGAAAGCTTGTTCAGGAGAACCGGGCCAAGATAAATTCCTATAAGACCGTTGATAAGATATCCGTATGACGTGGTTACGTCCGGGAGTCCGAGAGAGGTAACAAAGCTTGGGAAGAACGCTACAACGAACATCAGACCGAAATTCATCGGCAGCGCAACAAGCAGCATATACCGCAGTATTCCCGGATTGAAAATAACGGTGAATATGTTGGTTTTCTTTTCCTCCGTGTCTTTTTCCTTTTCAACGGACATATTATGTTTGATAAGCTTCCACGGCACGAAACCAACAATAATAACGATGAATGTAAAAATGAACAGCGCCGCAATAAGATATGATGTATTTACATTTATTGCCGTGGCAATTACCGCACCTAGCGTACCACCGCAGGTGATTCCTCCGAGAAGTCCCGCATTGAGAGCAGCCAGATTGTTAGTGGTGTCGCTTGAATCAGAGGAACTTTCTGATACAATGGTGTTGAGGGCATATTTGATTCCTGCAAAGCCGACACCGGATATAAATCTCAGCAGGATAAGCTGCTCAGGCGAATTTGCCAAGAAGCACAGCGCATTTGCGACAGCCGAAATTCCTGCGGAGAAAATAAACACAAGCTTTAAATTCATACGCTTGTAAAGCGGAAGCAGGAACAGTGAGCAGATCATTGTCGCAAGAAGTTCTGCGGTCATCGGTATTGAGGCAAGGAATGTTACCGACAATCCGAACACCGACTTGTTCCACTGGTTTATCAATACGCTTGAGAACGGTATTCCGACATACATTCCCGTGTAAGCGATAAACGCTCCCAAACGAACCACGCTGGCTGTGGATTTCGACTGCTGAACGGCAGACGAACGATAGCTTTTGGACAATCTTGAAAACAGGATATCCGGAAGCTTCAGCAGCTCATAGATCATGATAAGCGCAACGATGAATGTTACTGCAAAGACGAGCAGCATATCCGTCATCTTATCATCAATATAATCCTTGGATATTTCAACGCTTATGCGTACAGTGCTTACCTCGTCGGTTTCAAGCGTGTAGCAGATATTGTATTCGCTTGCGTGCGACAGGAGGTCAGATGTATCGGCGTAGACGCTCTCTACGCTTATATTCCACAGCAGAGGAGATTCGTCAACCTTACCGGCAAGATACTGCTCAAGTCCGTTCATCTTATGATAGGGAACTCCCTTATCCCTCAGACCGTCCATGACGCTTCCGATATATTCTGAAATACCTGTCGCGCCCTCGAACATTACGTCTTTGTAACGCTTCTGGTACTCGTTATAGGACATTATGCACTGTACCATAAGTCCTGCCATTATTGCTACAACAGGAATGATAAATACGAATATATTCCGACGCTGCTTGTGACGGATCTCCTCGGCGGTATCAGCAGTATCGCCGCCTTCGGAATCGTCTGTAATGCTGCGGGGCAGAGCCAGAAAATATATCAACAGTACGAGGACTGTCGCCGAAACGCAGAGCAATGTCGCAATGTTACTGCTCTGCTTCTGCGGGAGAAGCTCATTGTCTATGTCTTCGGAACGATAGAACACTTCCATTGAGCCTATCTGTACGCCTTCTGAATCAAAAATCGGCTGGATCATAAGCTCATATTCACCGGAGGTTACGATCCTGTAAGGTGTGTTCTCGTCCGGGAATGGTATATTTTGCTGTACTATCTCGCTGTTTATAATAGCGTTATACTCGTCCTTTTTCTCTTCTGAAGCATAGGAGGAATAAAGCACGTTTCCGTTCGCGTCAGTAACAGCAGTCCTTACGGTGACTGTATTTGAGCTGATCAGATCCAACATTTCATTCAGCACATTATCCATGCCATAAAAACGCTCGATAGTTTTACCGTTTTTAACGGAGTTCTCTATGTCTTCAACTATCTGCTTTGATACAACGGCATAATACTGCTGCTTGATATCACGGTAGTTATCCGCGAATACCGCATAGATAAGCCATGATACGAACGACATGGAAACCGCAACGAACACAGCGAAAACGCCGAAGATCCATATTTTCTTATTAGATTTCTTATTCATTATTTCACACCCTCCGCTTATTCGCTACATATAATCTTTTCACAGGCGATGAGCATTTCAAACGACGGACGGTATTCGATCTCATCAGCTACATCAAGATTAAGGGTGAGATAAGGCGAGCTTATGTATTCCTGCTCAAGATCGCCGGGCTTGGAGCCGTTAAATACAGATCCAATGATATTTGCCACAAAGGGGCCGGTTCCTGAAGCGTCGCGAGGGTCAACTATCATCAGCGCAGCGCCGTCGGAAACGTAAGCAGAACCTACCTGAGCGAACACAGGAATATTCGCGTCAAAGAATACCTGCATCAGTTCCTTAGCCTTGTCTGTGGAGGGGATCACGTTGGTGTTGAGTATGTATGCGTCAATGTCGTCCTCCCGTATCATCTTCTGATAGATTGACTTGAGCTTTTCGTAATATGCTTCTTCTTCCATGCTCTCACGGACAAGCTGATACTCTGTTATCGTAAAATTGTTTTCTTCAGCAACTTTTCTGTATTCCGGCAGACCGGAGATGACTTCATCACCGTAAACAGAACCGATATTCGTAAACTCAAATGTATTATAGTAATACTGCATCTGTCTGGAATATGCTGACGAGTCAACGTGCGCCCAATAACGGCTGTCGCCGGAATCCTCCGCGGACTTTATAAGTCCGGATCCTATCGGGTCAGATACCGCGTACATCAGAAGCGGAATATCAAAATCAAACTTCTGGATCAAAAGCGATGGAGAAGTACCCAAAGCCAGCACAAGATCAACGTCCTTTTTCACCTCGATATGTTCCTTCAGTGCTTCGTAGATCTCGTCCTCAGTGCTTACGGTAGTGTAGAAATGAACGTCCTTGTCGAACTCCATATATTCGCTTTCCGCATTGTCAGCGAGCCAGTTCATCATTGCCAGTGTATCCGAGTCTGTATTCGGGTCAAATGGCATGGTGTCATAGGTCAGCCAGCCGTCAGCCTTAAGGCTTTCGATAATATAATACATCATTCGGAAGGTTTCGTTATACGGGTCGATATCCACAAACGCCATCTTGAATTTGCGCCCGTCCTCGCGCTTTATCGGCAGATATGCACGGGAAATGCTTCCGGTATTGTTATTGGAAGATACCACATTTTCAATTGTGCCGCTCTCACCGACTTGCCCGGTGCAGCCACACAGTCCTGAGCACACAGCAAAGGTCAATATTGCTGCCGCAGCTTTTTTCAACAGCTTTTTTATTTTCATTATTAAACCACCTTTCGAGGTAAATCAATGATATACCCACATAATTTTTCTGTTGAGTGCAATAAAACACGATTTCTCCATCATACGCTGAGAGCAGCGGTTTTCGGGAAGTACAAATCCGCAGCCGATGCTTGCCTGTTTTGCATATTCCGGAGTTATGTACTGCATAAGCGTTCGTCCGACTCCCCTGCCCCTTGCTTTCTCAGAGATGACCATTGATCCTATCTCACCGTCCATGTGTATCAGGACATAGCCTATCTTTTCGCCGTTTAGAAGCGCTCCGAAACCGGGATTTAAGTCTATACAGCTGTCGATATACTCCTTATGCCCAAACTCCTCGCTCTTATAAAGTGTGAGAATAAAATCCGTCCAGCTTTTATCTATTTTCACGACCTCTATATCCGGATTAATAACCGAATCATCGTTTACAAACATTCCCGAATCCAACACATATTGAACATACTCCTGAGCGTAAGCGCCGGAGACGACCGACTTGATCTCGTCCCAATGCTGCGATGAATTTACATAAAAGGTATTCAGAGGACTTTCAAGCCTGCTGGCAAGCTCGGTAAAATCACCGCTTTCCCTCAAGTTAAATAACCAGCAGCCGGTTCGCTGCTCAAGAACCGCGCTGGAATCCCCCACAGTGTGCTGCTCGGTATCAGGCTCGGTTTCAAGCGTCCTGATAAGGAACGAATTCCCTGCTCTGTCGCTCTCAAGCGTTGACAACAGATGTTTTGTCTTTTCCTTCATTATTCATATCTCCACTTTCTATTTTTACTTTTTGTTTTTTATTTTTTTGCTTGTCTGCAAGCCAACTGAAAAAACACAGCACAATGCCCACAGCAGCGCATATCCCTATGAAACCGACAAGCAGAAAAGCATACCCTGCCGCCTGTTTTGCAGCGTAATCCGGAACGACTATCGCTGATATTTTGTAATTCTTGTCATATATGAGATTATCAATAAACGGTATCTGACGGCAGCTTTCCAGAAGCCAGCTGTTCAGGTCATAGATCCTGCTGATCGTTATTCCCTTATCTGCAACAGAATCAAGGTCGTTCTGGAGCGCCATTACGATTTTGGAAACCGACTGCTGAATAAGGCTGTCAAGAGTGATCTGGAGCTTTAAGACCGAAATCACAGAATCGGTAAAGATTGCGGAGCAGACGCTGAACGCAGTAACTCTTGTGCAGTCGAAATAAATACTCTCTTTTCGCCTGCACCGGTGGATCATCAATACCGAGCCCGTCAGAATTGCAAGTATACATACAACTACCGTCTGAGAAAAACTCTCGCGGTTAAAATCCGAAACCGAGTTGCTCACTGCGTTCTCGCTCAGATTAAGCACCATATATCCCGCATTCTCTCCGGCTCTGCCGCTTATCGGCAAGGTCATCAGATACTGCGATTTGACTTCACAGACAGAATATATACTGTCAGCAGCCGGCACACTTATCACAGACAAACCGGAATACTCATTGTCCGCAAGCGAATACATCAACGTCATGGAATCAGATACAATATATGCGCCGTTAATGTAACTGCTGCATCTTTTTACATCTGAGAGAATACTCTGAATATTATAAAAGTTTTCAAGGCTTTTTCCGTTCTCAAGTCCGTATTCGATCTGGCGTGTGTACTGCTGAGTTTCTACCGCAAGACGGGTGAAAAACAGATCGCTGTATATCTCGCCGATCGCTTGTGATTTGGCTATGTAAGCCCGCTGTGAAGCGAATACGACCAGAGTGCTCATAAGTACCGCCATGAGAAACTTCAGCTTGTTCATACGCTGTCATCTCCTTTTTATGGTATATTTACCGTCATTGCCGGGGTCATTGTTACCGATATCACGCCGCCGTAGGAACACATACATTTGCTGCTGTTATTGAGTGCGGGTTTTCCTCCCACAATGACTGTTGGGGAACCTGGAGCCCACGGCGCAGCACAGGCGGGAATGCAGGGTGCCGGAGTAAGTATGCCCATCTTAGCAAGCGTGGCAGCGACCTCAAGCGGTACACGCAACGCCAACGCTGTGGCAGCGATCACCGCAGGATTATTTGAACAGGAGCAAAGTCCAAACGTCATCGGTGGCTTAGGCATATCCATTATCGTTCCCATCAAATTATTCTGAGCCAATACAGTCATCTGGGAGGTGACTGTCAGCGGCGCTGGAGCAACGCCGAATGTACACTGGCATAAAGCGGTCATTACTGAGGGATTTCCCATAAATCAGCTCCCCTTTTTCATTTTGATAACTCCAAGCTCTGTTACCCCGCTTGCCATTGCCTCTTCCTGCGCGTTCCGTGTGTTTGTGCCGTCATCGGAAATGATCGTCAGGGGTATCTTACCGCTTTCTTTATCCGGGCGAAAGTCCGGCGGAATAACAAAGAAGAATCCGCCGTCTGCATCGCAGCGTACCCGTATGAGCGCGATGACAGAAGAAGAACGCGGGTGAGAATGCTTCAAAGGTTCAGAAAGCTGATAGATATTGTCTTTATATCCGCTCAGAGTGATGAGCTCGCTGTTTGAAGCCTTTTTATCGTTTATTCTGAAAACCGACGGCAGCTGCGGCTGTGCGCCGCTGCAAAAAAGTCGGAGCTGTGTATTGCCCTCCTGAGCCGTATCCTCCGCTACCTTAAGCTCACAGCGCTCTCGCAGAATATAAATATATTCCGACCCCGGAGCGCTGCCCCGGATTGAGGGCATACGGACAGCCTGAGGGTGCCGCTCCGACGGATTGAGCATTATGTAATGCACGCGCTGCTGAGCGGAAATATTGTGAGAATAATCAACATTTATATCCAGAATCTCGGTCTGGAACTTGAAGGAACTTATCGTGACCTTGCGAGTTCCCTCCGGAAGATCGGTAAAAATGAAGTATCCGTCCTTTTTATACTCATGACGGCATAAAACCCCGTCCACATAAATGCTTGCCTCGGAGCTTAACAGCACCCGGTTAAGGCATACATCGCTCAGACGAAGCGCAAACGAAAGCTGCTTTACCATATCCGTCACCTGCCTTGCCTGTTACGCTGATTTGTTGT
>CAMAGG010000039.1 GCA_945833805.1 uncultured Clostridia bacterium
ATATGCAAGCAGATGAGGTGCTAAAGCATTAGCCGGTGGTTTTTAGAGGTGACCTAAAGGTTATCTGTGCTGCGGAGGTCATTATGCAAAACAATAATTTTGTTGAGAAGTCTTTGGAGCTGCACCTGTTTTTCGGGCGGATAATGAAGGAGCATTCCCTGTTCCTTGAGGCAGGATTTACCCCTGCGAACGCGTCATTTTCAGAAAAGGCGGAATATTTCAAATGTGAATTTGAAAAGCTGCTGTGCGATGCTGTGAAACTGGGAAACGGAATTGTTGACCAGCGGGTGCTGCGTTCGCAGGAGCTGGTCACGGAGTTCACCACCCTCGCGGAGAAGCAGACCGAGCGTTTTACCGGAATATCTATCGACAATGATATTACCAGCATGGAGCTGCGGCTGAGGAGCGGCTGCGGAAAATGCGTCGACAATCCGGAAATGCGGGGCAGGGTGCGCAGGCTCAATCAAAGGGCTCTTGAATTGCTGGACGGTCTTATCTCGTTCAAGGAAACGATCCTGAGAAACGTCCTTTGCGGGGATATGTTCACGATGAATTATCCGCTTCTGATAGATCATATCATCAGAGAAGCTAAGCTGTACCGGGAGTTTGTTGAGTGCCTTGAAAAAAACGGCGCGCTTCCGGACAGCTCAATGAGGGAAACCGAGTGCTTCTGGAACCGCATTATGATGGAACACGCAATGTTTATCCGCGGTCTGCTTGACCCGTGTGAAACGGAGCTGTTCAACTCAGCGGATAAATTCGCTGACGAATACTGCGAACTGCTTGAAAAATGCCGCGGCGCGCAGAATGCCGCCATGAGCGGAAGTCCTTTTGAGCTTACGAAGAAATTCCGGGATTTCAAGGCGGCGGGAACGCAGGGGATTGAGCAGAACAAGATACGCTCGGTAATTCTGCCGCTTCTTGCCGACCATGTGCTGCGTGAGGCAAATCATTATCTCAGGCTGCTGAAAAGCTGAGCAGTATCAATAAACTACGATCAGAAACTCTGAATTTCACACTGAATAAATCCCCCTTTTTGACATATCCTAAGTCGGAAAGGGGGATAAAAATGGACTTATTAAAAGTTGCTCTGACCTCGATTGCCAGCGTTGCCGCGCTGTTTCTGCTTGCAAAGCTGATGGGAAACAAGCAGCTTTGTCAGCTCAGCTTGTTTGACTATATCATAGGAATTTCTATCGGTTCTATTGCGGCTGAGTTTGCCACAGAGCTTGAAAATCCGGAAAGAACGCTGCTTGCCATGATAATTTATGCTGTCAGCGCTTATATCGTTTCACTCATCACCAGCAAATCCACCCACATGCGCAAGCTGATAAGCGGAAAGCCGGTGATACTGTATGACAAGGGCAAGCTGTACCGCGACAATTTCAAGAAGGCGAAGATAGACCTCAGCGATTTCCTGACGCAATGCCGAAGCAAGGGATATTTTGATATGTCCCAGATACAGACCGCGGTATTTGAATATAACGGCTCGGTAAGCATTCTGCCCTCAGAGGGATACAGACCGCTCCAGCCCCTCGATATGAACCTTGCACCCTCTCAGCAGCAGGTTCTGGTGAACGTTATACTTGACGGAAATATCAATGAAGAAAATCTGCGGCACACCGGAAATAATCTGACGTGGCTTGACAATCAGCTTCGCATTCAGGGATTTCACAGCGCGGACGAGGTTTTTCTCGGTACTGTGAACACAGTGAACAATACGATTAAGCTGTACGCGTCGAAAGTGGAGAGCAATACCCTCGACCCGTTTGAATAATAAGAAAGCCGGCTTTGATGCAGCTGCATCGACGCCGGCTTTGTTCTATTCAGTGACGCAGAAAATGTTCCTCAGCGTTTCAAGCATCTGATCGATATAGATCGGTTTTGAAACAAACCCGTTCATTCCGGCGCGGATAGCCGTCTGGCGATCCTCCTCGAAGGCGTTTGCTGTCATCGCAAGAATTGTGATATCCGCAAGCCGCGGATCCTCCAGCGCCCGTATCTGCTTGGTCGCTTCAATTCCGTCCATGACCGGCATTTTTATGTCCATGAGAATAACATCGTAATATCCGGGAGATGAGTTTTTCACCATATCCACTGCGATCTGACCGTTCTCGGCGGTTTCCGTATCGAATCCGAATCCCTTGAGAAGATCCACGGCTATCACGCGGTTAAGCTCGTTATCCTCGGTGACAAGTATACGCTTACCTCTGAATTCCGCTATGTCGTCGGAGGAGGGCAGGGTATCACTGTGTTCGGGATCATTCTTCCCGATCATGGAGAGGAGTGATTTCCTCAGTTCAGAAAGACATACCGGCTTTGAGCAGAATGCCGTGACGCCGGCTTCAAGGGCTTCATTCTCTATATCTGTCCAATCGTAAGCGGTGAGTATGATCGCGGATTTATTTACTCCCGTTTCGCGGCGTATCTGCCGTGCCGCCTCAATACCGTTCATATCCGACAGCTGCCAGTTTATAATATAGGCATTGAACTCATTGCCTGTCTTTGCCGCCTGCCTTGCGCGAATCACTGCGTCTTTGCCGGACATTGTATATTCACAGCTGATTCCGAGCTTTTCCAGTTTCCTTGTAACGCTGCCGCAGGATTTGAGGTCATCGTCTGCCACCAGCGCCTTAAGTCCTGTCAGCGCCGGTATCGGCGCAATGTGTTTTTGTTCGGACTGAAGCCTGAGATCAAGGCGGATTATGAACTCAGTTCCCTTTCCTTGTTCGGTAATGACCTCGATAGTGCCGCCCATCGTGTCGATAATTTTCTTTGTAATCGCCATTCCAAGACCGGTACCCTGTATCCGGCTCACGGTGGAGGTGCGTTCTCTTTCAAACGGCTCGAAGATCCTTTCGGCGAAATCCTGACTCATTCCGATGCCGGTATCTTTGACGCGTATCTCATAGCGCCCCATATCCTGCGGCGCGTCGGGAAGCTGACTAATACGCACGGACACTGTTCCGCCGGGAGCTGTGAATTTGATCGCATTGGAAAGCAGATTGAGCAGCACCTGATTAAGCCGGGTCTTGTCGCAGAATACGTCCTCGTCTGTCACGTCAAGCGTGTCTATGTACAGATCAAGCTGCTTTTCATGAATATGCCCGCTGACTATCGCCTTTATGTTGTGGAGAATGTCTGAGAGATTGATCTCTGTTTCCTCAAGCTGAAGCTTTCCGCTTTCAATGCGGCTCATATCCAGAACATCGTTTATAAGGCTGAGCAAATGGTTTCCGGAGGATAATATCTTTGAAAGATATTCATTCATCTTTTTCGGATCGTTTTCATTCGCAATGGCAAGGGTGGTAAATCCGATTATTGCATTCATAGGCGTGCGTATGTCGTGTGACATATTTGACAAAAAGACGCTTTTCGCCTGATTTGCGCTGCTCGCCGCGTTCACCGCGTCCTTAAGCTCCTGTTCCTTTTTTGCCTCGGCGGTTTCGTCAAGGATAGAGAATACCAATTCCTTGTTTTTTGTTGGGAAAACTCTTATTCTGAGGTACTTCTGGTCGGTATTGTTCACCACGAACAGAAACCGTCCGAAATCAAGGATCTTGTCCTGTTTCCATTCGGTCAGAGCCTTATTCAGATCCGGTTCGCTGATGATATCCAGCAGCTTTCCGGCGGATTGTCCTACCAGCTCGGAGCTGGGAACTCCCAGAATGCTCTCAACATTCTGACTGACGAAGGTGCATTTGCGCTTTTCCGATTCGGTCAGGATATACGCGCCCTGACTGTCCGTGGAAAGCACGTCGATGATCCGCTCTCGGCTGGAGAGCTGAACCTCCGACCGTCTGCGTATCCACAGCGTATTTGCCGTGTACATTCCAAGACAGACTAACATGACCAGCAGATTTACTCCGACCGCGATCCACTGTATTTTCTGCATATACACCATTCGTCCGCCTGCGATCGCGGAGCGGTCTACCATCAGCACCAGCGTCCAGTCTGTGTCCTCAAGCGGCAGGAAACTCAGAGCGTAGGAATAAGTGTCGTTCTCAACGTAAACGGCTCCGGCGCATTTCTGGCTGATCTGCTCGCGAAGCGACTCAACATCGGTAACGGAATCATTGCATTCAAAACTCATTCCATCAAGGAAACGATAGAAGAAATAGGTTTCCTCATGGGCCTTTGGCAGGCTTCCGGAGGATTTGAACAGCGTGCGCCCGCTGCCGTCCAGAATGTAGGCAACGCCCTTGCCGCCATAGGAACGCAGCGACAGCACCTCAAGGAAGGTGTCAAGTTTGTATTCCATCAGCAGGAATTCATAGCCTTTATCTGTTACCGGCGAAGAAAGCGGTATCGCAAAGTCCAGAAGATCACCGCCGGAGGAAACCTGATGCAGCCGGCAGATACGTTCATTATCCCGCAGCAGCGGCAGCATTGCCTGATCCATATCCCAGCGTCCTGTATCGCCGGTGTCGTCCAGATAAACTCCCTTTGACGAGATCAGATACACCCGCTCTGCGCTTGTTTTTTTCTGCATGAGGTCGAGATATTCCACGGCTTCGTCCGGGCTGTCGCTCTTGATCGAGGACAGGCTGTTGTCTGCGATCGTCATGATCGTCCATGCGTCGTTTACGCGGTTGACAAAGCTGTAATGAAGCTGCTCTGTATTCTCCCTTACATGGGACAGAGCTTCCACGTCCGCTTCCCGGCTGATATTTTGCACGAAGTAATTCACCAGCAGATTTGAGGAGATCAGGGATATCAGAAGAAGAAAAACCATGAATATTTGATTATTTCTAATCTGTTTATTCAAGAAATATCAGCCTCTTTTCTTTTTTGTTCTGGAACCACTGCTTTGTCAGCCGTTTATCTTCATTATCATTGTTATTTCAAATAACCCGCCGCGGCAGTTGATTTTCATCTGACCGTCGTATTTTCTTACCGTTTCTTCAATATTCATCAGCCCCATGCCGTGGTTTATGCTGTCCGGCTTGGTGGTCTGCGGTATCGAGGTGAATTCATCGCCGCGGACAGTGGGATTTGTGATAGTCAGCAGGAAATATCCCTGCTTTACATCGGCATTTACTGAGATAACGCATTCCCCTGAGCATTGCAGGCAAGCCTCCGCAGCGTTGTCAAGGGAATTGGACAGAATAACGCAGAGGTCGGTGTTTTCTATTTCCGGCGGTATCACTCCCTGATATTCAATGCGGATCTTTTCCGGCAATGAAAACGCCTTGTCGGAAAGAATAGCGTCGGCGAGCTTGTTTCCAGTGTAGAAAATATTCTTGGATCTGTATTTTATCTTCTGGAGATTGGTTATGTATTCCTCTGCTTCGGGGTATTCTCCCATTCTTATGAGGGATAAAATACTGCGCAGGTGGTTGGAGTAGTCGTGCCGGAATTTGCTCATTTCGCTGGTTAGCTGTTCCAGTCTGTTATAATGGCGGATCTGGCTTTCCGTCTGTTCTCTCAGCAGCCGCGCCCTGTTTTCCGACTGCTGTTTTGCAATTACGTTTATAAGAAGCGACAGAATAATTATCACCACCAGCGCCGTAAGAATTATTATCAGACCGTTGATTATGCCGCTTTTGAGCTGATAGAATGATTCGTCTGTCCTGAACGCGTTGAGGGTGGTGATCGCGCTCAGGCAGAGAAACACCATAACAATAAGCACAAAAATATGCCGTGGAATGAGCTTTAATGCCGCCGCAGTATGAATCCTGTCCGATTTGCGGCATAATAGGCATAATACAGCGAGGATCGCGCATCTTGCCGCAAGTGCGGAGGCGGGGGAGAAGGGAAGGATCCCGGACAGCAGAATGTCAAGGCTTGAGGAAACAAGTTCGGTCAGAAGCTCCGTGACCGCTATAATGTAGATAAGCTTCAGGTTAACCCCGCCGCATATTATTGCCAGCGGAGCAAGAAACTGTGCCAAAAAAATCACTGTATAAACCGCAGCAGAAAAAATGTTCTCAAATCCTGCCGCGAAATACATGTAAGCGCCTGCCGACATTGCTGCAATAAAAAACGCAGGATGAAAGGATCAGCCTTTTGCGGCTGCGTTCTCTCCCGGATATCCCGAAATAATCCACGCATATCAGCATAGTGAGATATGTTGTGATGTTGTTTATTAAATACATTACCGTCATAGATCTATCCCTTATTATATCTGATTATATAATTCTGGAACGCTTCTCTGAATTGTTTGGAATAATGCTTGCCGAGATACGCTCTTTCGCCGTTGTCCATCAGTATCTCCTCGGTGGTGTGGTTGACGATATGCGCGAAATTCACCACGAACGCTTTATGGCAGCGGAAAAATTTATCCGCAGGAAGCATTTCCTCTATTACTTTCAGATGATTATGCGAATCATAAGTCCCCCCGGTGGTGCGTATGAGGGTGTGCTTCCCGGCCGCTTCAAGATAGATTATGGAGGAGGTTTTTATGCTCCATTTTCCCTCATGGGTGTTCAGCAGCAGGAGATTGTCATGGTCTATCGAATTGAGATAGTCGTCCAGCGCTTTATACAGCTTGTCCCTGTCCACCGGCTTCGCAAGGAAACGGAAGGTGTTCACTTCAAATGAGTCCAGCGCCGCGGCGGGGTAAGCGCTTATGAAGATTATAATGCTGTCCTTGTTTTTCTCCCTCAGCAGGCGGCAGGTTTCAATCCCGTCCATTCCCGACATCTGATAGTCCATGAAGATGACATCGTATGAATAAGGTGATGAAAGAAGCTCCGTACCGTTTTTGTAGAAATCGGTGTAGATCTCTGTTTTCCTGTCCCTCTGGTACGTTTTCAGCATTTCGGATAACTCGTCGCGGAATACTTTTTCATCGTCGCATACAGCGGCTTTCATTGGCATTCACCTCTTGTTGTCAGGTGTGTTGAATATTTGTATCCATACATTCTATTATACATTGTTTTTTTACATTTTGCAAGGGAATTTTGTTTCATTCCGAAAAAATATATGTTCGTCCGAAATCCGTTGAGCAAAAGCTTCCTTTTGATTATTATAGTATCAAGATCGCAGCGCGCTGCGGAGAAAAAACTGAGAGGAGTGAAGCGTCATGTATTTCTGGGAAGCAATCTGGTCAATGATCTTTGGAAGTCAGAAGTGATTTTGCTATGGTATTAGAAAATCAAAGCCTTTATTTTGAGAACGTTCTGTCCTATCGGACTAGGGTGATGAGCGGAGAGCTGTTTTCTCTGCTGCGTCATGTGTACGACAGCGTTGGAGAAATGAAGCTCACGGTCACGGACGATATTATTCTGTCGGTGTATGAAACAGCTCCAGCCGGAGGTAATACTATTCTTGGCGTGGAGCTGATGATACCGGTGGAAAAGCCATTCGAGAGCAATTGCCGCTATGTTTTCAAGCCGTATTTCAGGCTTGAAAACGCATTGCTCATCAGCTGCTGTGGCAGGATAAACCGGCTTTCGGAAGCCCGAAGGACGCTGCACAGCTATGCGCTGGACAACAATTATCCGGTGCTTACAAGGGTTTATTATGTGATCCGGCAGTTCAGCGAGGATTATATTGCCGCAAACGCGTATCTTGGTGTGAACGGGAATATGCTCTGATAAATCCAGGCTGATATTCGGCTGTTCAAATTGCATTTTTATTCCGAAAAACAGGCGTTTTGTCGGAAATGTGTTGATTTTCCCGGAAAATGGTAAGATAATATAAACAAACGAATGCCGTGTTACGGAGCAGATCTGTGCGGCGTGTGAATGTGTTGTCGAAAAAAGTCTTTTGCGGAATTCAGCCGATTATCTGTCTTTAATAGTTGTGTGAAGTTATAAAGTCGAGTGGATTCTCCTCTTTGGGTAATCGGCTGTTTCCATATATGAGAATAATGCAGGCTGTCGATAAACCGTCATCTTCGTCGTCACGCCGCATAACGGCAGGCACAAAGCCTAGCCGTTATGCGGGTTCCTAGAATCTGACGGCTTCTCGCCACCCTGAAAAGGTGACTTTTTCAACAAGTTGGAGGGCGGTATCAGAAACGATACCGCCCTTTTATTGTTATATGGAGTTTTCACGCACCCTGCCTTTTCGCATGAGCAGAACGAAGCTCACTGTGCCTACTATTGCCAGCGGAATGAACAGGATCATCAGAGCAGCCTGAATTGACGGGATATTATCAGCAACGGCTATCGCCGCTTCGCTCCCGAATATTCCGATGATAGTGGGAATTGCGCAGTTGTTGTTCACCATGTGGTAGAAAGACGCGGGGAATACCGAGCCGGTGCTTTCGGTGAGCAGCGTGAGAAATGCGTTCTCCGCAACGCATATTATGCACATCAGCAGTATTCCGAGCCACGGGTACAGCGGGTAATCAACACCGAAATTGTGACCGGAGATTGTGAGAGGCGCGTGCCACAGTCCCCAGATAACTCCACCGACGACCACAGCCGCCGGCTTGCTCATCACCTCGCACAGCTTCGGCATAAGATATCCCCGCCAGCCGAATTCCTCGCCGAATGCCGGGAAGAATACCACCACCGAATAGGAGATCTGAAACAGTAGCGTTGCGGATTTGTCCGCAAGCCCCTCTGCCGGGAATATTACCGTAAGGCTCATGCCGTTCATGAAGAATACGCAGAAAAGGATAATTCCCAGCAGTCCCTCCGCCGGAACGGTTAGTATAGCCGCAGTGTAATATCTGCCTTTGCCTTTGAGGTCAAGCGCAAGGAAGCTGTTTTTCATGCCCTCTTTGGTTATCAGCCGGGTCAGAAGATTGGCTGCCGCCGGGGACATCATTCCCAGAAGTCCGAAAACATACGAGCCTGCGGCAGCCTTTTCCGAAACAAAAATAAGCTCTCCGTAGTACATATTCAGCAGCGGAGTGACAATGATAAGCGGCAGAAACGCAAGCACGCAGAAGATAACTATTCTGCGGATGATCAGGCTCTTATTGCTCATAGCTTTCCATTCCTTTCCGGTACATTCTCAGGGAGATAAGATAGGAGAGATAGAACAGCACAAGCGCTGTTGGCATAAGCAGTGCCATATTCCACCTCATAGCCGTGCTGCTGAAAAGCGACGCGAAGAAGTCCGACAGATTTCCGTCCAACAGGAACGAGATATCGCCAAACAGCAGATATATCATTATCAGCAGAATGACCGTCCATATCGAAGCGCCCTTGACCTGAGCGCCGTGTTCAGAGCCGAAGCGGAAGTAGAACGGGTATTCCAGCGCGTTCATGATGAGGGAAATGCAGTAGAACAGCACTCCGACTGTCATGCCGGAAACAGTAGTATTTCCCACAACAGCGATGAATGCAGTGTCGCACAGCATTCCCACGAACAGCATAACAGAATGCGCCGCCAGCGTGAAGTAGTATTTCACCTGAACCTGTCCTCTTGAGGTCTGGGGAGTTGAAGCGGCGAAGCAGCACCACTTCTCGCGCTCGTCATATCGGAACAGCTCGCTGTTGGTTATTGAGAACAGTATAAACGGCGCTATCATTGCCGCCGTCATCATAGAACCGTCACCGCGAATAGGATCATCAACGTACAGTGAGATTGCGATAGCTGTTAAAAAGAACTGGAAAAAAATAATTATCACCGCCGGAACACGGAAGGTCATAAGCTGCTTATACATAAGTCCGCGCATTATTTTTCCCTCCTTTTGTAAGCCGCCGTTGTGAGCAGCAGCCCTGCCCCGAATATCCCGGCAACAATGAGCGGTGTGAACGGAAGCAGCGTGGCGCACATATCTGTCAGTTTCTCCGGGGTAATGCCGAGGTCTATGTCATTCTCGGTGCAGACAAAGCCTGTCACCGCAATAGGAACCAGAATTACAGCGGCAAGCACCAGCCCTGCCTTGTCCTTAGAAGCACGCATAAACGACTGTATCACCAGAGAAACTACCGAGAAAATCAGCACGACCTCAATGCAGCCCACCGCCGCTGCAAAGTTACCCTTCGTGAACTGAATATCCGCCGCAAGGCAGAACAGCCACGAAAACAGGAACGCGCACACTATGCTTACAAGCAGCCAGCAGCCCAGCATAATGTATTTCGCCCCGGCGAATTTCAGCGGAGTGACCGGGGTTGAAGTACGGAACATTCTCCACAGCCTGCTGCTCTCGCTGTCAGCGGACGCCGCCGACATCATGATGATACCTGCCAGAAACGCCATCAGCGGCAGCGAAACAGTATTGTTCAGTTCAAAGAACTTGTCGCGCATATCCTGCGGCAGCAGGGCGAGATTACCGGTACGGAAGCTGAGTGCAACCAGAATGAACAGCAACGCCTCCATTACGGACGCGAAAAGAGTGAATATCACCATGCACCTTGAACGCATAAGCTCATGATAAACCAGTGCTTTCATCAGCTCCACTCCTTTTTCTCGCGGTTCACATAGAACAGCATGATCTCCTCAAGATCGGTTTTTTCAATGAGTATCCCGGGATATTTCTTTCTGCAAAGTTCCCGGTCAGCGACCATGACCTCCGCGCCGAAATCGCTTACTCTTGCGCTTATGTAGTCCTCCGGTGCAAGCTGGGAAAGCTCCTCGCGCTTGCATTTAAGAATCCCATGCTGTTCAAGTATCTCGTCCTTTACGCCGGACAGAAGTATCTTTCCCTTGTCGATAAAGGTCACGCTGTCGGCTATTTTTTCAAGGTCGCTTGTGATGTGGGAGGACATAAGTATGCTGTTGGTTTCGTCCTGTAAGTACTCCCGGAAGATGTCGAGTATCTCGTTTCTTACCACGGGGTCAAGTCCGGTGGTAGCCTCGTCCATGATGAGCAGCTTTGCCCCGTGGGAGAGCGCCGTGGCTATCTGGAGCTTCATCTTCATGCCCTTTGAGAAGGCTTTCAGCTTCTTTTTCCGGGGAAGTCCGAAGCGGTCGAGGTAGTTATAGTACTTTTCTCTGTCCCAGTTGGGGTAAAGTCCGCTGAACATGGTGCATATCTGGGTCGCGTTGAAGCCCTCGTGGAAGGGAAGCTCGTCAAAAACCGCGGCGATCTGGGATTTCATCTCGTATTCGTCCTTGATGTGGTCTTTTCCGAGAATCGTGATCTTTCCGCTGTCGATGCTGATTATGTTGAGAATTGCTTTAATGGTGGTGGATTTTCCTGCGCCGTTCTGTCCTATGAAGCCCATTATGCTTCCTGCGGGGACAGAGAAGCTGATATTATCAAGGGTAAATCCGTCGTATTTCTTGGTAACTCCGCTGATCTCAACAGCGTTTTCATAATCACTCATAGTCCTCTCCTCCATAAATAAGATCGATCATTTCTTTCAGCTCGCTGCTTGTCAGACCGCACATTCTTGCCTTTTCGCAGGCTTTTTCCAGAAGCTGTTCTGTCTGCCGGATAGTTTCCTCCTTGAGAAAATCCGTGTTCTGAACCTTTACGAAGCAGCCTTTTCCTGCGAAGTTTTCTATAAATCCATCGCGTTCAAGCTCCTCGTAAGCGCGCTTGGTTGTGATAACGCTTATGCGGAGCTGACCGGCAAGCGTCCGCATAGAGGGCAGCGCGTCGCCTGGAGAAAGCTCCCCGTTCATGATCTGCGCCTTTATCTGAGAAACGATCTGCGCATAGATCGGTTCGTCAGAGCTGTTGCTTAAAATTATATCCATTGTGTTCTCCTGAAAATTGTATATATACAGTAATCACAGTATAGCATAAGCTGAAGTATTTGTCAAGGGGTTTTATGACTTAATTCTATAAAAGTTCTGTCTGGGTGGATTATATTTCAGATCTGCCGATGGAATACAGCGTATTTACGGAAATACCTCACCGTTTGGGAACGGCGCAAAAGGCTTGCCGCGCTGATTAGCGAAGCAAGCCATATAACACGGTATCCGAACATCGACATTCTGACCGCAACCTAGGCTCTAAATCTTATCGCCGCACAGTATTAATTAGTAGATTAAACTTGACACCCATGTTGACACCCATAGTTCCGCTTTTTTGGGGGTGTACAGTTTTGATGCAAAACTATTTCTGTATGAGCAAAAATAAAACGTCCCTCAAACCGCATTATAATACGATTTTAGGGACGTTTTATTATGGTGACCCATCCGGGAATCGAACCCGGGACACCCTGATTAAAAGTCAGGTGCTCTACCGCCTGAGCTAATGAGTCATGCTGCCAAATTGACAACAATAGTATTATACCAGAAAGAAATCTGTTTGTCAAGGGCTTTTTGTAATTTTCTTCTGTTTGTGAAGCAATTTTGTTCATAATTGGTAATTTGTGTGTGCAGAATATGTGCATTTGTTAAAAATCACAAAAAAGAGCAAAAAAATATAAAAAAACTATTGACTTTTTATATTTCTTGTGGTAATATATAGTCAAGGAAAGGAAATAAGTACAAGCATCACAGCATAAAATCTCACCTGACAACAATCAAAGTTCCTGACCTAATACATGAAAGAGGTATACTCCGATGAATTAAGTTTATCGCTAAATTCAAAAAGTATTGTGAAAGGAAAAAATCCGATGCACCTCTGATGTTTTACTTCACCATTTTAGCTTTAAGCAGAAAGGAAGCGAGTCCAGTGGAAAATACCGATTCACAGTGTTCGTCATCTGCGGCTCGTGACAGGGGCTGAATTAGGAATTTTCGGCGAACGGCTGCACAGGGTACTGTCTGACCCATAGCTGCAATGTCTCGCCAGATGCGGCGTCTAGCCTTTTTGAAATGGTTCGGCTCGTGCCTCCGCAGATGATTTTCATTCCGCTATATGCGTTTAAATAGATCACCCCTTTAGGAAGTTTTGACCGAATAAAAGCAGGTGGTTCCCATGAAACACAGGTTTATAGCAAGAAAATCTATGAAAGGATTGAGTCCGATGGAAACCTGATAATTTGCTCACACAGATTATTAAAGGCGGTACATTCCGATGAACTAAGATTATTACACAATTGAATAATATAAAGCCCTGCCTTGTCCGGCGGGGCTTTGGATTTATTTAAGGAAAGGTATATGCTTGCTTGTAAGAATGCCGTTTTCAAGACACTGGATAATGAATATTGAGGCTTGCCTGCGTATTATTTCACGGTTGAATTGTTGAAAGATCTGTGCTATAATTATAGAAAAATTTATTTGGAGGAAAACCATGCAGTATGTTGTAACAAATTCCCAGATGAAAACCGCCGAGCGGCGCTGTGATGAAGCCGGAACAAGCTATCTCCAGATGATGGAGAATGCCGGGACACGCTGCGCTGAATTTATTCTGGAGCTGCTGCCGGAGGAAGCACAGACCGTAGTTCTCTGTGGGTCGGGGAATAACGGCGGTGACGGGCTGGTAATAGCGCGGCTGCTGCATGAGCATGGACGAAGCGTATCTGTTCTGCTTGCCTGTGGAGAACCGAAAACCGATTGCGCAAGGGAGAATCTCAATCGGCTTTCCGGGGTGGAAATATTCACGGCAGATCAGGCGGAAACGGTTTTGCAGAGCGCATTCTGCGCAGTGGACTGTATTTACGGAACGGGATTTCATGGTGAACTTAATGACGTCGCCGCAGGTGTAATTTCAGCGGCTGCAAACTGTAAGATCCGTGTTTCTGTTGATGTTCCGAGCGGGATGAATTCCGACACCGGCGAGATCGACAGCCGCTGCTTCAAGCCAACTCATACTCTGGTTCTGGCGGCGATGAAAGCGGGACTTATCAATAATCCGGCGGCGGATATTCTGGGAGAAGTCCGGCTGTTTGATATCGGCATTGGAGAGATGTGCTTTGAGGAAAACAACGTCGGCTTTCTGACGGACGAAAGTCTGTGCAGACCGTTTCCACCGCACGGAAGAAATACCCACAAGGGCAGCTTTGGGCGGCTAGTGGGGATAGCAGGAAGTCTGTGCTTTAACGGCGCGGCTTTCATGTGCGGAAGTGCGGCTCTCAGAAGCGGAGTAGGTCTGTATTTTGCGGCTGCCCCAAAAAGCGTTGTGCAGATAATGGCGGCGGGTCTTCATGAAGCGGTTTATGTCCCTCTTCCGGAAACCGCGGACGGATTTGTTGAGGTATCTCAGGAAATGCTGGAGGATATCGTTCTCCCGCAGCTTAAGAATGCGACAGCGGTGTGCGTGGGCTGCGGTCTGGGTAATTCCGACAATACCCGGCGGCTGACAGAATTCGTCATAAAAAACGCGCCTTGTCCGGTAATTATTGACGCGGACGGCATAAATTCCATATCCGGGAATATAAATGTACTAAAGGAGCGGACAGGCGATACGGTGCTCACTCCGCACCCGCTGGAATTCAGCCGTATGACAGGGCTTTCAGTGCGCGAGATACAGTCGGACAGAATTCGCCTGGCGAGGGAATTCGCAATGGAATACAGTGTGACTCTGCTTTTGAAGGGCGCGGACACAGTTATAGCGTCGCCGGACGGACAGGTCTGCGTGAACGCCCGTGCCTGCCGGGGGCTGTCAAAGGGTGGAAGCGGCGATGTTCTGACAGGGATCATCGGCGCGTTCGCGGCGCAGGGAATACCGGTGTTCAAAGCGGCTTGCTCCGGGGCTTTCTGTCATTGGAGAGCAGCGGATATTCTTACCCGGAGAATGCCTGCGGAAAGCATTCTGCCGACTGATATCATTGCGGCTCTTCCGGAGGTTTATTCCGGGAGGTAGTTCCGAATGCTCCTTTAACATCTGAATAATGTGAGGGGAGTATTCTATGAAATTTGCTAAATCAGCCGGAACTGCGGCGGTATTGTGCGGCGCGGCTCTTCTTTGCGGCTGCGGCGGAGCAGTGAGCTTCAATTCGACGAAGCTTCCGGATTTCAGCAGCGCTTATTGCGCGAATGCGGAAATTACCTTTGGAGATATCGAAGCTAAGGCAGAGGTGACGCGCAGTGAGCCGGGCTGTTGGGAATTTGAGTTCAGCGAGCCGAAGGAGCTTTCCGGGTTGGTTATGACAGTGGAAAACGGAGAGCTTACCGCAAGTCTGGGGGAATTGACTGTGACGGCGGGGGAGGGTGATTACACCGCGCTTCCGCTTGTAATTGCCGACGGACTGGACGCGCTGCAAAGCGCGGATAAAGCGGAGTTCACCGAGAAAGACGGCGTGCTTACCATAAGGATCGAGGCTGACGGAAGCAAATGCACTGTGACCGCCGACAAATCCACCGGGGATATTCTGTCGTTCAAATCTCCCTCGGATAAGCTGGCGGTGTATTTCAGTGATATCACGCCGTATGTTGAGGACGTTGGACTGATAGATGAAGAATAGTTACATCGCACACTAAAGGGCGGGGCGAATAAAGAAGTTTTGAAAGGCTATGTGACCGCTCACACAGCCTTTCTTCTTTTCGGCTGGTAGTCAAGCCTGTTTGCAGTAGTGGTCGAAACCGCCACATTAAACCTCCAGTAGATGTCTATGTGCTGTGTGCGGTGTCCGCCGGACTTATCGGGAGCGTGAACGACGATTTTCTCCACGAACTCATGCATTATAGTTGGAGTTAATTCCGTAACCTCTGAATACTTGTGAACTATCTCCACAAATTTTGCCGTGTCCGCTGTTTTCTGTTCCCTTGCCGCGATGAATTCCGTCAATTCGGGAACTTTGGCTTTAAGCTGCTTTTGCTCGTCCTCGTATGTTTTGGAAATTGCGGTGTAACGCTCGTCCGATACTTTTCCAGATACATTATCTTCGTAGAGTTTTACGAACAGCCTGTCGATTTCCGCAATTCTTCGTTCAGCCTGCGAAAGCTGCTTTCTTGCGCTTTTCAGTTCTGCGGATTGCTGCTGTGTGGAGTTGTCAAGAGCCATTTTAATAAACTCTTGTTCATGCTCTTTGACCACGCTCATAATTCCATTCAGCTCCGCGAGAACTATTTTTCGCAGCACCGCCGTCCTCACGAAATGCGCTGAGCAGACCTCTTGATTGTTGGAGTAAGAGCTGCATTTGAGGTGTTCCTGTTCCGCCGTGTGCGATTTCGACCGGCAAAGATACATCAGTTTCCCACAGTCGGCGCAGTACACCATTCCCGAAAACGGGTTTATCTCCGAGTGTTTCTGCGGTCTGTTCTTGTGTTTGCGAATTTCCTGCACTAAGTCAAAGTCGTGCCGGGAGATGATTGCAGGGTGAGTACCTTCAAAAACAACCCACTTGTCGCGGGTGTTCTTGACCATTTTCTTGCATTTGTAGGACTTGCGCTGCGTCTTGAAATTGACGGTGCAGCCGACATATTCGGGACGTTCAAGCATATTGTCGATAGTTCTGCTTGACCAATTGTACGGATATTTCGCCGTGATATTTCCGTCCTTCTGGAGCTGCGAATACGCCGTCGGAGTAAGGGTTTTTCTCTCTTTCAGCAATCTCGCGATTTGAGATGGTCCAAATCCATCAATGCACATCTGAAAAATGCTTTGAACAACCGCCGAAACCTCCTCGTCAACTTCCCACACAAACTTATCTGCCTCGGATTTCTTGTAACCATATGGTGGGTGGCTTGTAAGGGGCTTGCCCGATTTGCCTTTAGCATTGAATACCGCGCGGATTTTCTTGCTTGTGTCGCGGGCGTACCAGTCATTGAACACATTCTTAAATACCATCATTTCGTTTTCGGAACGCATTGTGTCAACGCCGTCATTTATGGCTATGTAGCGAACACCATTGTCGGGTAGAATCATCTCAATATACTGCCCGGTCATTAGATAATCTCGTCCAAAGCGTGACAAATCCTTTGTGATTATCGTGCTGATTTTACCCGATTTTACATCTTCAATCATACGAATAAAGTCGGGACGGTTAAAGTTGGTTCCGCTGAAACCGTCATCTACATAGAAGGCAGTATTCGTAAGTCCGTTGTCGTGTGCGTACTTCTGTAATATCGCTTTCTGGTTTGTAATGCTGTTGCTTTCGCCATGCAAATCATCATCGTTGCTAAGGCGGCAGTAAAGCGCTGTAATTTTGTCTATCATTTTACCCTCAC
>CAMAGG010000040.1 GCA_945833805.1 uncultured Clostridia bacterium
TTCTGCCTACCCACATAAAACAGAAATGCCACCTTGAGCAGTTACGGATTCGGGGTGGCTGTTTTTTGTTAGCTTGATTTATGTGCAGGAACAGGTGGTTCTGTATTCCGATATGCTCAATGTTTTGCTTTTTGGTCATAGCTTACGGTATAGCTTGTGCCGCAGCGGGTTGAGCAGAGGTAATGTATCGATGTATGCGACATTCCTTTTGTCCTAAAAGTGGGTGTTGATGCTTTTGATAAAACGAAAACCGCTGCAAGCGCAGCGGTTATACTGTTTGTCGAATTATCGGTTGTCCTTATGTTCCGTTGAAGCAGGTCAACAGACATAGGCTTCAAGATATAAGCTGACTTATGAACACAAAAAACATTATTCCAAACCAAAACAATGTGCCAAAGAGAATAAGCTTCAGGAACATATATATTCGTTTTTCTTCATAAGAAAGCTGATTTGCACTTACATTTTCAGAGGGGTTGTTTTTGTCATAATAGACTGTGACAGACAGTCCCTCTTTGTATTCCACCGGGTTCCTGAGATTATATTTCCCGGTAAAAGGCTCGCCGTTCGCAGTATAAAAAAAGTAGGAAGAATAATAGTCCGGAGAGTCACTCGTGTCATTCTTTTTGATGAGATAATTTACGGTGCCGGTCGTTTGGACTGCACTTTCACAAAATTTCTTCATACGCTTGATTATTCTTTTTTCGGCTAGAATCATTGCCAGAACAATTATGTTCCATAGAATAAAGAGCGGTACGCAGCAGCCCAGCGCAGTCTGCAATGCTTGTGAAACGGTTGACATATCAAAGTGACCTCGCTTTGTATTATTGTATACAGTATACAATATAAACCAGATGTAATCTACCGCGCAAATGTAAATTTTTGTGAAAAAGCTTGTAAAATAGCGCTGTGGTATCTATATAATTCCCCATAAAGCAAGTAAATTCCTGATCCCAATTTACCCCCTGCGCTGATTTCCTAAAAATATCTGGAAAAATCAGTCTGTTTTTGTGTAAAATGCGGGGGTGGTGTTTAAAAAAGTTTACAAAAAATTGATTTTACAGTGTTATCATAGTATCGTGAAATAATATAATGCTGCGGCACAGTGTGGAATTATTGTTGTGGTGGTGAATTATGAAAACAGGACTTATATTAGAAGGCGGAGCGGTGAGAGGTATCTTCACTGCGGGAGTGCTTGACCGCCTTATGGAGAACGGTATCTATTATCCCTATGTGGTGGGAGTTTCCGCCGGGGGCGGCAATGCCATGAGTTATGTTTCAAGGCAGATAGGACGCACCGCGCGGCAGATTAACGCGCCGAAGTCGGAGTCCTATTTCGGATTCAGGCAGTTTGTGGAGGTACATAAGATAATCAATCTCGATAAAATGGCGTTTGAATACCCCTACAAGCAGTTCCCGTTTGATTTCGATACATACTTCAGCAGCGATATTGACGTTGAGTATGCCTGCACCTGCTGCGAAACCGGAAAAGCAGAGTTCTTCTCGGAGAAGAGCGATCATCAGCGGCTTTTGACGATCGTCAAGGCGACCTGTTCTGTGCCGATGCTGTGCGATCCGGTGGAAATTGAAGGAAAGCACTACCTTGACGGCAGCATTGCGGACTCTATCCCGATCGAGCACGCAATGGAAATGGGCTGCGACAAGGTGGTTATCGTGCTCACCAAGCCGGACACCAACGTTCCACCTACGAACTATTCCAAGTTCAAACAGGTGATCGGTCATATGTACAAGAACTATCCCGAGTTCGTTGAAGCCTGCATGACGCGGGTAGAGCGTTACTGGCAGACGGTAAGCCTAATGGAAAAGCTTCAGGCGGAGGGAAAAGCGTTTGTTATCCGTCCGCAGATACCGACCATATCCAAGTTCGAGCAGGACAGCACAAAGATAATGGAGCTTTATCGACACGGTTACACGCTGATGGATAAGCGCCTTATGGAGCTTGTGGAGTGGAATGCTGGGAATACCGCTCCGATCTCCGTTCCTGCTGAGAATGGAGGCATTGCGGCAGAGGAGCCGGTTTCCTCCGAGCAGGAAGTTATGCTTGCCTGATTTGTGAATAAAAAATAAAGAGGTTTTCGCCACATGGTCAAAAACCTCTTTTTGATTTACGGAATTAAGCTTGTCAGCCCTCGAATTTCAGACCGCAGCGATCTGAAACGAGGTTTTCTGTCTTTACTCCCAGCAGAGTTTTAGAGCCGGAGCGTACCACGATATCGCCTCTGCAGGTAGTCATGCTGATAGAGCCGTCGCAGTCCGCAGAGCCGAAAACAACTGATTCTGCTCCCTCGATGAGGGCATTGAACATACAGTCGATCATCTCAATTTCTCCGAACTGCTTGTCCGCACCGATGCCAAGTATCTCCTTGCCCTTGAAAACAGAGCTGATACGAACATTGGACATTCTGACCCTGCCGCCGGAGGAATTGAACGAGCCGAAGCCGCCGATCTTGTCTCCGGAAACATTGAAGTTTGCGGAACTTGAGATGATAGATATATTGCAGGGATCGCTGAAGCTTCCAACACCCAGAGCGGTCTTGGAGTGCTGCTCAATAGCAAGTCTTGTTTCTTCAATGGTGATATCCGCGCCGGAAAGCACGCTTCCGATCGCGAGCGCCTGCTTGCCCATTTGTTCGATGACAAGCTCCTTGCAGCAAATGTTTATGTGTGAGCAGCCGTTGTTGCTTCTGCCGCCGATAGCTACACTCCTGTCGCTGTCCAGATGTATCTGAAGCTTGCCCATTAATTCGATCTCGATGTTTCCGTAGGGCAGTGTGCTGCCGGAGCCAATGGCATAGGTGTGGTTTGACGCAGAGCTTATCACCAGAGAGCCGTCGCCTATGATCTTCAGCGTTGAACCGGCGGGAACATAGATACCGCCGTTGATCGTGACCTCTCCGATGATATTCAGCGTCATAGTGCTGTTCTGACCCACGGTGACGGACGGCCCGGCGTTTTCGTTCTTCATGGAAATATCCACGAGATTAAGAGTACAGTTGGTGTTGTCCTTAGCGCGTACAGCCATTTCGGAAACGTAGTATTTATTGCCGGTGAGGGTGTATTCCGGCTTGTTGATGATGATATCCGTATAGCCGTCAAGATCCAGCGCCATTAAGGAGATCTCACGTTCATCGCCGGTGAAATAGGTCTTTCTGGTGCGGCGGACATCAGACTGGCGGTTGTATTCCTGAATTTCCTGAACGATATCGGGGTTTATTTCCGGTATGATATCCGGCGAGGGCTTCGCAGTGTAGTATCCCTGAATAAGGTCAACTCCCATGGCGATAACCGTCTGAAGCTCCTCAGGAAGCTCAACTCCCTCGGCAAGAGCCATGAAATTGTTGTCATGCGCGTAGTCTATGATATTGCGGGTGAAGTGCTTTTTGCGCTTGTCCTTGTGAATGTTCATGATAAGGCTGCGGTCGATCTTGACAACATTGGGCATAAAGGTAAGCAGACTGCTGATGTTGGAATATCCCGTGCCGTAGTCGTCTATCGCGATCTTGAATCCGCAGCGCTGGCTTCGCTCGATCAGGCTGGCAAGCTGGCTTTCGCTCGCCTGCGTCTGCTCGGTGAATTCTATCACTATATTCTCCATTATATCGCCGTAATGCTGATAAAGCTGCTCGAAATCGGAATCCGGGAGTATGTATGCGGGAATGCTGTTTATAAACAGGAGCTTTCCGGAGAGAAGCGCCTTGTTTTCCTTCGCGAAGCGCATAGTATTTAACATTGTGTGTTTTTCCACGTCATGAAGCCTGCCAAGCGCTTCCGCATGGTTGAGTATCGTGAGCGGCGAAAGCCGGAACTGTTCTCCGGAGCGCATAAGCGCTTCATAGGCGTAGATCCTGCCGTTCTGCGCGTTTACGATCGGCTGGAAGTGATAGGAGAACAGGTTCTCGTTGAGCAGACGAATGACGTTAAGACGCTCCTCCGGGTCAAAGGATTCTGTGCTGACGTCCGCAGTCTTGTGCATCTTCGTGTGATTGTCCTTGGCGAGGGTGCGCTGATATGCGGCTTCATAGGGAAGCCTTTCGAGTATCGTCTTGTCGGTTACGGGTGCGGAAACCGCCGCAGTATAGATGTTCACGCCGTATTCTCTGTTGTCGCGGTGGTTAAGCGTATCCATTGCGGACTGAATTCTGGAGGGAACGTCGTCCACAGAGCCTTCGTCGAGTATTCCGGCGATGAAAAATTCGTCGCCGCTAACTCTTACGACAATATCATTTTCTCCGGCTGCGCCAATGAGCGCCACTCCAAGACTGGAGAGCACCTTGTCGCCCTCCGCGTAGCCGTAGGTGTCGTTGATACCCCGAAGATTTTCAATATCAATTGAGATGATGCGTAGTAATCTTGACGGGTCGTTGAATTTGCCGCAGCGTTCGGTCATGATCCTTGTATAGCCGCGCATATTGAGCAGACCGGTAAGGGAGTCGCGCACCTGCGATTCGGTCACGGCGTCATTGTAGAGAATGTGGCGGCGCTGCTTTTCAAGCGTGCAGGTCACGCTCCTGAGCCATTTTACATAGGACTTGTCGTAAACCTTTCCGCTGTTCCCGTAGGACAGGACAACATAGCCATAATTTACGCCCATAAAGTGCAGCGAGGTGAAAATGAAGCCGGCTGGGGAGTCCCGGTGCTCAAATATCGCAGGAAGCATCTGCTCCCGCGGGAATTTCGCCATCATGTCAACATTGCCATGTCCGTTAATGCGGTTATATGGAATACAGATCTTTTCGGTAAATCCGGAATCTGGCACTGCGTTGTGCATTACCTTATTGTTCATGCACATCCAGAAGCCGGAAAATTCTCCGAGGAAATGCGTATACCAGTCCAGCTTCCAGAGATAATCGTAGAAGGTTTCTGCGCCGACCAGATCCTCGGACATAAAATTGTAGTATGAGTCATAGCCGCTTCTCTGAATAGCGGTTATATCCGATACTGCTTCTACACACAGAGTGCCGATATTAACGCTTTCGCAGCCGCAGGTGAGTCCGGGGATAAGGGTCGCGGAGTGCTCAACGGATTCCGGAACAAACTCAATGCCTCTTATTCTGGAGATTATGTAGCCTGCCGCATTACGCGCCATTGCGCCGGGATCACGCAGAGAGGTGGTGACGTTTATATAATTTGCGCCGTATGGCTCGTTTTGATTGAAGCCCGTCACGAGAACATCGCCCGGAACGAGGAAACCCTTATTCGTCAGTTCCGTAATTATCTGCACAGCGGTAAGGTCGGAGCAGCATACTATCGCATCGGGCAGTCCGTTTGAGATTATTTCATCTGCGATGCCGGAAAAATCGCCGACCCAGTCGCAGCCGTGGTGGATCCTGTTTTCCGGGATAGTGATCCCGTGTTTTTCCGCCGAGTTCAGGAAGCTGTTGAGAATATTGTTGTGGTATGCTCTGTCCGGACCGCCGACAAGGTCGATGGTTTTAACTCTGTGACACTCTGCCAGATGATCAATAATAAGCTCCGCCGCAGGAGCATAGTTATAAACAGATCCTGCGAAGCCCTCCACCGAGCCGTCATAGGTGATCACCGGACCTTTGAAATCCCGGCGGATACGGTCAATAAGCTTGTTTTTTGAGTTCTCATCGCTTATACTGGTGGGAAAAACGATCATTCCGTCCAGCAGATCGAGATTTATCAGGTCGTAAACCGAGTTTTCGGCTGCGTCAAATTCACTGTTTCCGGACATCATCAGTGACGAAAAGATCACTGTGTCCATGTTGGCGGCAAACAGCTCTTTCTGAATCAACTCAAGGGCGCGGGCAAAGAAAATGTATTCTGCTTCGGCGGCAATAATTCCAATCAGCGGACGTTCTTTATTCAAGTTAATACTCCTCCGGATCTGATCCGTTTTTTTAATCAAAATATAAATTATCAGCTAAATTCAGATTAATTTACTGAGCATACTATTCTTATGATATATTATATCACAAATTAAGTATTATATGCAACAACAGGCAAATGTTTTTGTGTATATTATCCAAAAACTTTGGTTAATATTACATAGCGTTTTCATAAAATCATTCTTTAGATTGTGTTTTAAGGAATTATTCCGGCAGAGGTACGCGCTTTATTTATATTTGCCGTTATTTCTGATTGTTTTTCCATTCCACTAAAAGTTCTTTGATGTTTGTGATCGTGCTGCGGTCTTGCTCCCTGTTGAGCAGTACGATTTCCGCAAGGGTCTTAAACATCTCAGGAGCTGTCATTTCATGCAATGCCGGAGTATTTTCTTCTTTGCCGACATTCATGCTTTCCTTTTTCAGATAATCATAGTAGCCCTGCCAGACAAGCAGAGTAAAAACCTGCTTCCTGAGGGTGGACAGTCTGTGGTTTTCCTTAAGTATTCTCCGTAACTTTGCCCAAAGTGAATTAAATGTTTTGGTTGACTGGTCGTCAAGGCGAAGCTGCATAGAATTCGGGACGGGAAGATCTCCAGACTTCGGCAGTTCCGAGATCTCATCGAATATTTTCACCCACTCATTGTCCTCAATATTCTCCGCAATGGATAATCCAACCTCAGTAAATTCCGATCTTGATAGAGGTGTAAGCTCTCTGATCTTGTTCTCCAGAACAACATGGGAATATAGTGTTTTGATAGACTCTGCCATTTTAGTTCTCCTTTCATGCAGTGCGAAAAAGCGCACATTGTAAATGGAAAGAAATATCCTGCCTTTGTTTTGTTTCTAAATCACTGAGTGATTATGTTTTGGTGATTATATTATACTACTGTTTATATTTTTTGTCAAGAATTTTTGGGATCGGATGATGTTTTTTTTCTATGAAAGAGTGTACGCGAAGCCGTCGGTACAATGTCTTACCACATCTGCCAACGGGCGCAGAGGGGAGATAAGAACTCGGCGGGGGAGCGCTTTATTACGATACAAAAACGCTGAGAAGCGGGGATTGCTGGATTCGGGTTTACTTGACAGAACTATTATATTGTGATATAATTTAAATCAGTTTATATGGCTAAATTGACCATGTTTTTTCTGGGAATGGATCAAATTCATAAGCGTGACAGCTTATATAATAAAATCGGAAGGTTCATCAAAGGGGTATTATATGGATATCGAAATGCGCAGCGACGCTTTTGAACAGTACTATCGAAAGCATTTCAGAATCGTTGTGAACTACATAGCGAGAAAGATCTGCAATCGTCAGGAGGCGGAGGATATGGCGATGGAGGTTTTTGCCAAGTGCTATGAGCGATTTGATGAGTTTGATGAAAATAAAGCATCTTTTTCAACGTGGCTTTATGTTATTGTAAACAACCGGCTTAAAAATTACTACCGTGACCATAAAGAGCACGATGAACTGACGGAAGATCACCCGAGCGATGGAAGCATGGAAGACGAGATCGTCCATGCTCAATACATAAGTGAAATGCGTAGGGTCCTGAAAGACGCTCTTTCCAGTCTAAAGGAGCAGCAGCGTCAGGTAATAATTCTGAAGTATTTCAAAAATCTCTCCTCTGCGGAAATATCGGAAATAACCGGTATTAGTTCCGCAAATGTCCGTGTGACGCTATATCGGGGAATAGCCGCTTTGAAAAAATATTTTCAAGACAAAAATATAAAACTGGAGCTATAACATTATGAAGCAGTTATACAGAAAAAGTATGATTGAAAAAATGTCCGATCCCGAAAAGCTTGATAAATCTGTGCAGGTTGTTTCGCCAATGTCGTGGCTTGCGCTGGCAGGAGCAGCCTTGATAATTGTCTCAGCACTCGTCTGGGCTTTTATTGGAAAGCTGCCGGAAACGGTAACTATCGGAGGTGTGATCGCAGGATCTGAAAACAGCTGTGCTCTTTTTTCCGATACGACCGGAATTGTATCTGAAGTTCTGGTGGAAAGAGGAAAATTTTCACGGAATGATACAATAATCCGGGTAAAAAACAGCTCCGGCGGGATTTGTGATGTAAAAGCGGCGGAGGACGGAGAAATGACTTTCCTTCTGTGCGAGGTAGGTACTCAGGTGTTTTCCGGAAGTGAAATAGCGAGATACACACCTCAGGAATGCGGGGAGAACGTTGCGGTTTGCTATGTTCCTGTCGAGCAGGCGCAGAAAATAAAGAACGGTATGAAAATACTTATCTATCCTTCAAATTCAGATCAGAACAAAGACGGTCACATGTCTGGCAAGGTGATTTCCGTTGCCCCGTATGCCGCTAATATATCCAATATGGCGTTTGTTGTCGGCACAGAAAATCAACTGGACAGTATGTTCGCCGCGTCAGGCGCTGTGGTGGAGGTCGTATGTTCAATAGATACGGACAAGTCATCGGAAAACGGTTATTTGTGGACAAATGACCGTGGCAAAGGAGTTACAATAAACAGCGGCGCTCTTTTTACCGCAAAGATCATAACCGATGAGTATGCTCCGATCACAAAGCTGTTCAGCATTTTTGACGGAGGAGTATCCTGATGAGAACCTATGCCAAGACCCCGATCGTATATCAGATGGAAGCAACAGAGTGCGGGGCAGCTTCCCTGTCAATGATCATGGCATACTTTGGAAAGCATATCCCGCTTGAGCAGATGCGTATTGAAACAGGAGTATCCCGCGACGGCTGTAACGCGGGAAATATTATGCGCGCCGCAAAAAGGCTCGGTCTTGAGTGCCATGGATACAGAAAAGAGCCGGAAGCGCTCAGGAAACTGACTCCGCCGTGCATTATCCACTGGAACTTCAATCACTTTGTTGTGTTTGAGGGCTTTAAGGGAAAGCACCCGGTCATAAACGATCCTGCCGTTGGCCGCAGGGTGCTTTCAATGGAGGAACTTGACAGCAGCTTTACCGGAATAGTGATTACATTCGCGCTTACACCCGGTTTTACAAAGGAAAAGAAAAAAAACGGAGTTCTGACAGCGTTCGCAAAAAGGCTTTCCGGACAGAAAAGCGCTGTTCTTCAGAGCCTTTTTGCAGGTCTGCTCCTGGTGTTTCCGGGGCTTGCGCTTCCTGTAATGAGCCAGTTTTTTATGGACGAGATACTTCTGTCCGGAAACACAGACTGGTTCGTTCAGTTTATTGTCGCATTGATCGCGGTAGCACTTTTACAGGCGGGTCTGATGATGTACCGCGGTTATATTCTTAACAGGCTCAAGAAGAAGCTGGCGCTGGTTTCCGGCAGGAAATTCCTATATTCCTTATTCCGGCTGCCCGTAAGCTTTTTTGATCAGAGATATGCCGGAGATATCGTCAACAGGATCTCCAATAATACGGATATCAATGACTTTGTAACAGGAAGCCTTGTGGAAACTGTGCTGGATATTATAGTGACAGCATTTTATATGGCTTTACTTATCATGTACAGTCCCCTGCTGGCAGCGGTAGCCGTTATTGCTGCTCTGATAAATGTTGCTGCGACAAAGATAACCTCTAATATACTGTCTGAATACGTTATTAAGCTTCAGCAGGACAGCGGAAAGCTTAGCGGAGCTGTATGCGCAGGTCTGGAGATCACAAGCACTTTAAAGGCATCTGGAACCGAAACAGAATATGCGGAGCGCATTATGGGTTACAGTGCAAAGGCGATAAGCCTTGATAATAAGCTCAGTCGTCATCAGCAGATCGCTAACGCGATACCCGCCGCGGTCAAGGTTGCCGCTGACGCTGCGATATTGTTTGTGGGAGGATTTCTGGTAATCCGCGGCAGAATGTCGATAGGTCAGCTTGTGGCGTTTACGGCGTTGTTTGGCTCATTTTCCGAACCGGTGGAGAAAATGGTTTCCTTTGTCAAGGATTTTCAGACGGCGAAAGCCGATATAAGCAGAATTGAAGATATTGAAAACTATCCCCCTGATAAAAAAACAGCCCCGCAGGACGAGGGTGTTTTTTCGCCTAAAACGAAGCTCAACGGATCGGTCGAGCTTAAAAAAATCTCCTTTGGATACAGCAGGCTGAACGCTCCAATTGTGGAAGATTTCAGCTGTAAGGTAGAGTGTGGTTCGTCCATTGCCTTTATCGGCGCGTCTGGCTGTGGAAAATCCACTGTTTCCAAGATAGTCAGCGGATTGTATGAGCCGTGGTCGGGAGAAGTCCTGTTCGACGGAATTCCGATAGGGGATATTCCAAAAGAAATACTGAATGCAAGCGTATCAACCGTGAGTCAGAATATAACCCTGTTTTCAGGCACTGTACGCGATAATCTGACGCTCTGGAACAGCAATGTAACGGAAGCCGATATGATCGCAGCTGCAAAGGACGCCTGCATTCATGACATCATCACACAAAAGCCGGGAGCGTATGATTACCGGCTGACCGAGGGCGCGTCGAATTTTTCCGGAGGGCAGCGTCAGCGGCTTGAGATCGCGAGAGCGCTTGTGCTTAATCCGACGGTTCTTATAATGGACGAAGCGACCAGCGCGCTGGATCCTCTGATCGAAAAGCGTATCATAGATAATATCAAACGGCGCGGTTGCACCTGCATAATAATTGCCCACCGGCTCAGCGCTATACGGGATTGCGACCAGATAATTGTCATGTCCAAAGGAAAAATAGTCCAGCATGGAACTCATGAACAGCTCAGGGCGGAAAATGGATTATATCAGACGTTTATCAGCAATAACCTGAAAGGAGAACAAAATGTGTGATCCGAAGAGCATCTCGCTGCACGGCGGAGAAAGATATCTGACCAGAACCGCAATTGACGCTTTTATGGTGCGCAGCGGTTCTGTTCTGGTATATATCGTACCCCTTGCAGAGGGTAAGCCTCTCCGGAGATCGCTGTGCTGTATCTGCGGACAGGGCGAAATCATACCCGGCTTTTTTTATACCGACATGGAGGGAACGGAATGGGCGTTCTGCCTTGTTGCGGAAGAAAGCGCGGAGATCGGGATAATTGAAAACGGTTCAACAAAAATCCTCCGGAAAAAGTTTGCGGAAAAGGCAAATATCAGGAACTTTGATATTGAAGGCTTCAACGGCGGTCTGGCTGACCTGTACAGAATAAATACCGTAACCGAGGACAGCTTTATAATTAAGAGCCAGCGCGACAGAGAGCAGACTTCAAAGGATATTCTCAGGCTGATCAATGATTCTTTCAGAAGAAAAAATATAAGCGCTCCTGACGAAAAAACCGGGAATGCAATATACGATACTCTTAATTTCGTGTGTCAGAGAAAGAAAATGAAAATCGCCCCCTTTGAAAAGGTGAAACAGGCGTGCGGTGATGATATTCAGCTTTCCGATATCGTGAGGGTATCGCATTTTTCGTGCAGAAAGGTACTCCTTGAGGAAAAATGGTATAAGCAGGACGCGGGGGAGCTTGTCGCATTTGCGGAAAAAGGCGGAGCGCATAAACCTGTGGCTCTGATACCACATGGAAATCATTCCTATTACGCATACGACGCGGATACCGGCAGCGCGTATAAGGTGAACTCGCATAACTGCGGTGATTTCGGCGTTCATGCGTACAGTATCTGCAAGCCGTTGCCGGCACGCAGGCTTTGCATGAAAGACATCGCAGAATTCTGCGCGTCTGGTACAAGAGCGTTTGATATTGTGGTTCTCGCAGTACTGACGGTGCTGATAACCCTCACAGAGCTTCTTGTACCAATAATGAGCCAGAGGATCTATGACGAGTATATCCCTCTTGGGGCGGAAAATATCCTCTTGCAGCTTGGCTCTCTTATGACGGCTTTTCTGATGGCAGACGTCATGTTTTCAATAGTGAATAACCTTACCAAATACAGGATCTCAAGCCGCGCCGCAAACGATCTGCAGAATGCGGTTTTTGACAGGATATTCAATCTTCCCGAAAGCTTTTTCCGGGAATACGAGTCAGCAGACCTTGCGCAGCGAATTATGGGCGCAAATAAAATTGCGTCGCTTGGAATAACGTCAGTTCTTCTGTTCGCCGCAGCGTTGGTAAATTTGGCGATCCTGGTGGTGCGCATGGGGCTGTATTCTGCCGGACTTATGGCTTTGGGACTGCTTTTCACGGCGGTATACGCGGTCATTCTATATATAATAAATAATCTTGCGATAAAGCATACTGCGCAAAGCGAAGAATACAACGGCAGATCCGCATCGCTTCTCTATCAGTTTATTAACGGCATTGAGAAAATACGAATAACCGGCGTTGAGGAAAGGGCAATACTTGAGTTCCTTAAGCCGTATATAAAGCAGAGGAACAGTACTGAAAAAGTCGGAAATATAACTCATGCAGGCAAAGCGTTGACGGTACTGTTCAATGGCCTGGTTTCGGCGGGATTTTATCTGCTGGTGATCGTATCGGATATTCAGATCAGTATTGGCGGGTTTATTGCTTTCAGCGCGGTATTTGGGGCGTTTTTTGCTGCTGCGATGCAGATGGAAGAGTGCCTGATCCAGTTGAAACGCCTTAAACCCTATATGACCAGAATAAAGCCGGTGATGGACGCGCTCCCCGAATACGATGAGGCAAAGGAGATCCCTTCGGAGGTAAGCGGCAGCATTGAACTGAGCAACGTTAGCTTTGCATACGAAGACGGCGCTCCGAACGTTATTGACGGACTGTCGCTGAACATAAATCAGGGCGAATATATCGGAATCGTCGGCGCGTCGGGCTGCGGTAAGTCCACATTGCTGAAGCTGCTTCTTGGCTTTGAAAAACCGCAGTGCGGCAAGGTTTATTACGATAATAAGGATCTGGAGAGTCTTGACAAGAGAGAACTGCGCAAAAAAATCGGCGTAGTGCTTCAGGACGGTCGGCTTATTTCGGGCAGTATTTTTGAAAATATAACGATAACCAACAGCAAGGCAGGCAAAGCCGAGGTGGAGGAGGTCGTTTCAGCGGTAGGTCTGAAGGACGACATAGATTCCATGCCTATGGGGCTGAACACGGTACTCAGCGAAAACTGCGGCACGATATCAGGCGGACAGCAGCAGCGGATACTTATTGCAAGGGCGCTTATATCCAAGCCGAATATTCTGTTTTTTGACGAAGCAACGAGTGCGCTGGATAACGCGACGCAGAATATGGTATGTGAAACGCTTGAAAAGATCCCTGCGACCAGAGTTGTTATCGCTCACAGGCTGAGCACAATTATAAACTGCGATCGTATCATAGTTATGGATAACGGAAGGATCGCAGAGGAAGGTACTTATGAAGAACTGATGCACAGGGACGGCTTGTTCCGTCAGTTCGCGAGCCGGCAAATGGCATGATCTGAGATTTTTTAAAATAATCTGTAACACTTTTTTTCTTCGTGTGTATACAAAGACAGAAGGGCAAAAAGCCCCGACAAAAAAACATAACGGAGGAAAAAAACAATGATCAACAATGAAATGGCAGAGAAAATGGCTAAGCTCGCAGAGCAGGGCGAATTCGTGGCAAAGGCAGAACAGGCGGAAAACACCGAAGAGCTTGCAAAGCTGATGAACGAGTACGGATTAGAGATCACAGCAGAGGATCTTAACAACGCAGTTGCAAACGCACAGGCTGACGGAGAGCTTTCCGCAGAAGAAATGGACGCTGTTTCAGGCGGCGGCATCCCTACAGGCATGGATATGATAAGATGGATAGTAAGCATATTCACTTCGCCGTTCTCCAACAGAAGCAACAGATCATCTACAACTACTGTACCGTGGTAATATAAGAACCGCCTGTTAAATTACGGAATTCAGCATAACTGATGGAATAAGGCGCGGAGTAGATCGGCGCCTTATCCTCAGTTTTGGAAGAAGAAAGGAACAGTTTATGTACTGTGAAAAGTGCGGGACAAAGCTCGCGGAAAACGAAACTATATGCCCCGGTTGCGGTTATGACAATGCAGGGAACACTGAAATTACGGGAATTGAACCGGAGGTAAATTTGGTTCCCGTACCCACTACGGATCAGGAACAGCCTGACGTTCCCTCTGAAGTGAAAAAGCCCCGCGGCTTTTCCAACAGAAGGAAAATAATAATTCTCATTATCGCAGCGCTTGTAACGCTCGGAACAACAGCGACGGCGATAACGTTAGGAATAAACTACTCTATATCCTCAAGGCTTTCAAACGCCCTTGAAGCGGCGCAGAGATTTTTGTCAGAGCAGAACTACGAGCAGGCGATCCTTGAGTTCCGGGCGGCTATTGAACTCGATCCGCTGTGCGTTGAGGCATATCTCGGTCTGGCTGACGCATATATCGGTCTTGGAAAAACGGACAAGGCAATTGAAGTCCTTGAAGAAGGCTACGAGAAAACAGGCGACGAATTGATCCTGAAAAAGCTGAATAAGCTGAAAGATCAGGAACAGACCGTTGAGCCGGAAACTGATCCGGGTAACACCGTGGGTCCTGATGATCCCATGGATCCTGAGGAGTCTGTGCAGACAGACGAAGCTATCGACAATCAAACGATCATCGCCGCGTCAGTCGGAGATATGCACAGCGTAGCATTGACAATGGACGGTGTGCTGTACACATGGGGTGATAACGATTGCGGACAGCTTGGAACAGGCGAGATCGACGCAAATCATATCCCGAAAATGATAACGATCGACGGCGGCAAGAAGGTCGTCATGGTTGAAGTTGGAATGGCAGACAGCGCAGCGATAACCGAGGACGGTTCGCTGTACACATGGGGATATAACAGCAACGGCGAGCTTGGCAACGGCACGGCATCGGATAGTTATATTCCGGTTGAGATAACAATAGACGGCGGGAAAAAGGTTACTGCTGTGTCACTGGGAAATTACCACAGCGCGGCAATAACCGAAGACGGTTCGCTGTACACATGGGGTAATAATGAGCATGGTCAGCTCGGCGACGGTACGACCGAGGAAAGATATACTCCGACAAAGATCACAATAGACGGCGGCAAGAAAGTCATTGCAGTGTCGCTTGGTGGGGGGCACAGCGCGGCGATAACCGAAGACGGTTCATTATACACATGGGGATGGAACGCCAATGGTCAGCTCGGCGACGGAACATTAGAGGACAGATATACCCCGACAAAGGTGGAAACGGACGGCAAAAAGGTCATCGCAGTATCACTCGGAGAGCAGCACAGCGCGGCGATTACCGAAGACGGCGCGTTGTATATGTGGGGCTGTAATGGTTCAGGTCGGCTTGGTAACAATTCCAGCGAGGATCTATCTGTTCCGACAAGGATCACAATAGACGGCGGCAAAAAGGTTACTTTCGTGGCATTGGGATCAGAGCACAGTGCAGCGATAACTTCTGACGGTTCGCTGTACACATGGGGTAATAACTGGTATGGCAGACTTGGCTTCGTCACGGACTATCCGGATAAAGCTCAGTATTCTCCGAAAAAGGTAACGATAGACGGCGGGGCAAAGGTCGTTTTCGTAGCTCTGGGCAAAGAGCACAGCACAGCAATAACCGAAAATGGCTCTCTTTACACATGGGGTTATAACTGGAATGGTCAGCTTGGCACAGGTACTACCACAGAGGAGCATGAGCCGATAAGGATAACAAACGGCAGCGCACCCATTTCAGATAACACGGACGACTCAGACGCAGATGAGAACAACATTCCTGCGGAGGTCGAACCATACAGCCTTGAATCCTTTGGTACAATTCTGGATATCGTACCCATTTCTCAGGTAGGCGGCGGAAAAGCCGGCTACATAATTTCCGGAGGAAATACAGTCGGCGTAATGGATATTAACTCAGGAGAGCTGTTAACCGGAGCGGATTATTCAATTGTATACTATAACGATAATTTTATTGCGGCAAGCGCGGATTATGAGTCGAATTATTCCCCGTGCAGCTGGGATGTTATGGACTCGTCCGGAAATATCAAGTTCACTCTCAATAATGTATATAATGTCATTTCCGCAACAGATGACGGCAGGTATATTGCTTATTGCACCGATTGCGCCGGGGATCCCAATAGTCTGGAGCGCAGCAGATACGACACCGCAAAACTTTATGATATGCACGTTGTTGATTCTACCGGCACCGAAGTGTTCAGTGCGCCGTATACCTATTGGGTCAGCGCGGCTGACGACCATATAGTATATCTCTGCTATAACGCCGACTCATTATGCACAGAAACAGACGTTATTAATCAAAAGAGTAATGTTTCCACAATGCTGCTTGACCTTACAGCCATGCAGACAACGGAGGTATCTGTCAACGCAGGGTTCACCACTGATTATTTTAAGTCGATGGAGACGTATGGCGACTGGGTTATCGTATATCGCTTCTCTCCTGCGGGTCCGGATATCACTATGGCAAATTATAAGACAGGAGAAAGAAAATTGTTCTGCTCTGTCCAAAACGGAATAACTCGTCTGACTGGTTTCCCCAATGGTATCAAGTATGGTATCTCCGTCGGAAGAGGATATATTTTCCTTGATGAGAATTTCAACGACGCATTCACCGGTTTTACGTTCCCGAGAGATTATGCGCAATATATGAAGAACGGTATGTCTGATTCTTTGTATAGTTCTGATGTATACCCGAAGTATTTCGATTATACTTGGGTGGGCGATGTCATGGATGAATACACCTTTGGTTTGGTTGACAAATATACTGACAGCGGAGAACGCGTCAGAGGCATTGAGGTACTGAACCAGAACCTAGAGCCGGTGACAGCGCTTATCACTGATGATCACTTCGGCAATTTAATGGATTATATTTACAATGGCTGCGCTGTTTTCATGCTTCCGGACAGCGGGGAATGGATCTCTGTAAAGCTTTCCGACCTTGCTCAGAACAGCCCGGTTGCGTTGGAGCGATGAGGAACACGGCGGTTTTGATTCTGGTATAGGCGATAAAAAACGGATAAGGCGCGGTAATGATCGTATCCGCCAAACCACCCTGCGGCTTGAATAAGAGAGGGAAAAGTGGTAAACTAA
>CAMAGG010000041.1 GCA_945833805.1 uncultured Clostridia bacterium
TGGTTTTAGCACTCTGTTTCGCTGAGTGCTAATTCTATTTTACCCATTATTCAGAAAAAATCAAGGGGTAAACAGTATTTTTTTTGCATTTTCGTTAATTGTGTAATATTCAACATAGTTTTCAACAATTTGTTTTGGTAATAATTCACAAACCGCTAACCCCTGAATTGTACCATTCCGGAGTCAGATTAATATTGATTTTTCCGATAATATATGATAAAATAAGAGGATAGTGGATTAAATTACAGGAATATACGCGGGAGGTTAAAAATATGGCTGTCGCAGTACCAAAGAGGATCGCTTCCGGAATAATCAACGCGCTGAAAGGCGGAGTTGTGCCGCGAACCGGGCTTGGCTATATCGCGGTGGGAAGGACTGCCGAAATAAACGCGCTGCTGCATGACGTGGACATTGCCGAAGAGGGCGGCGCATTCTTCCGGTTCATAGTGGGGCGCTACGGCAGCGGCAAGAGCTTCATGCTCCAGACCATGCGGCAGCACCTGATGGACAGGGGATTTGTGACCGCGGACGCAGACCTCTCCCCGGAACGCAGACTGATGGGCAGCAAGGGTCAGGGGCTTGCCACCTACCGGGAGCTTATGCGGAACATGAGCGTCCGCACAAAGCCGGACGGCGGGGCGCTGCCGCTTATACTTGAAAAGTGGATAACCGCAGTGCGCACCGAGGTGGTTTCTGAGGGAACAAGCCCGGATGATCCGTTCTTTGACGCGGCGGTGGAGAAGAAGATATACACGAAAATCAGTGGTCTGGAGGACATGGTTCACGGCTTTGATTTCGCGAGGGTGATCAATGCCTACCACAAGGCTTTCACCGCCGGGAATGACGAGAAAGCCTCCTGCGCAGTGCGCTGGCTGAGGGGTGAATATTCCACCAAAACCGAAGCAAAGCAGGATTTAGGCGTAAACGTGATTATCACCGACGACAACTGGTACGACTATATCAAGCTGCTGACCGCGTTCTTCGTCAGCGCCGGTTACAAGGGGTTCGTCATAATGATAGACGAGCTGGTGAATATCATGAAGATACCCCACGCAGTCACCCGCCAGTATAACTACGAAAAGATACTGATGATGTATAATGATGTCATGCAGGGCAAGGCTTCCCACCTCGGAATAATCATGGGCGGCACTCCCCAGTGCATAGAGGACACCCGCCGGGGCATTTTCAGCTATGACGCGCTGCGTTCGCGGTTAGAGCGGGGGCGCTTTGCCACCGATGAAACCCATGATATGCTTGCGCCGATAATAAAGCTCCAGCCGCTCACCTACGAGGAAATGACGGTGCTTGCGGAGAAGCTTGCGGAGATACACGCGGGACTGTACGGCTATGAGAACCGCATAACCTTAGAGGACAGGATATACTTCATCAAGGCGGAATACAGCCGGGTGGGCGCTGAAACCAACATAACCCCCCGCGAGATGATAAGGGACTTCATTGAGCTGCTGAATATCGCCATGCAGAACCCGGACAAGTCCATAGCCCAGCTTATGGGGGAGGAGAGCTTTGAGTTCGCAAAGCCCGAGGGCGAGAGCGAAGAAGCGAATAACGGGTTTGAGGACTTTGATTTATAATTCGGAATGCGGAATCCGGATTTAAATTAAGAAAAAAGAGGTGAGCCCATGTCCAATATTTTCTACCGCTACGCACCATTTATACAAGACTACATCTACCGCAACAAGTGGGAAGAGCTTCGTGAAATTCAGGTCAAGGCGGCGGAAGCGGTATTCGACACGGATGAGAATGTCCTGCTGTCCAGCGGAACGGCGAGCGGCAAGACAGAAGCCGCGTTCCTGCCGGTGCTTACCCAGCTCTGGGAGAACCCCTCCGCAAGCGTGGGGGTGCTGTACCTATCGCCGCTGAAAGCCCTCATAAACGACCAGTTCCTGCGCTTGGAGGGACTGCTGAACGAAGCCGGTATCCCGGTCACGAAATGGCACGGGGACGCTTCTCCTGCCGCAAAAAAGCGCGTGATGAAGCGCCCTCAGGGTATAATCCAGACCACACCTGAGTCCCTTGAAAGTATGCTCATGCGTAATTCCAGCGGGGCTTACAAGCTGTTTTCCGACCTGAGGTTCGTCATTATTGACGAGGTGCATTACTTCATGGATAACGACCGCGGCTTGCAGCTTTTGTGCCTGCTGGAACGTCTGGCGCGGCTTATCGGATTCCACCCGCGGCGTATAGGGCTTTCCGCTACCCTCGGCGACTGCCGCAACGCTGAGATATGGATCAACACTGGCAGCGGACGTAGATGTATTACCCCGATAACACACGAAAAGGGGCGCTCCCTGCGGCTGTCCGTGAGGTTCTTCCCGATAAAAGAAAAGATACCCAATTCGGACAGTAAAGTCCTGCTTCAGAACTACTACGACTATCTGTTTGAAAGCACATGGAACAAGCGCTGTATACTGTTCGCCAACTCAAAGGGCGAGGTGGAGGAAAACGTCGCTCATCTGAAAAAGATAGCCGCAGAGCGCAGAGTTCCGGACAACTACCTCGTTCACCACGCGAACATCTCCCCTGCCCTGCGGGAGTTCACCGAGCAGAAAATGAAGTCCTCGGAACAGCCGGTCTGCACCGGGGCGACTGTCACTCTGGAACTAGGAATTGACCTCGGCAGCCTTGAACGGATAGTCCAGACCGGCTGTCCGCTGACGGTTTCGGGACTTGTGCAGAGGTTAGGACGCACCGGACGGCGGGGCGGCACTGCGGAAATGCGGTTCGCATTCCGTTGGGACATGAGCCTGCCGCCGCAGGAGTTCTACAAGGAAATAAACTGGGATTTCGTCATGTGCATAGCCATGATACTGCTATACACAAAGGAGCGCTGGATAGAGCCGATGTACCTGCCGAAGCTGCCGTACAGTCTGCTGTATCATCAGACAATGAGCTGGCTTTCCTCACAGGGCAGCGTAAAGCCCCCGGAGCTTGCCCGGTATATTCTCACTCTGGGCGCGTTTAAGCACGTCAGCAAGGAGGACTACCTCATACTGCTGCGGCATATGCTGGAAAACGGTCAGCTTGAGCGCGCCGAGGACGGCTCCCTTATGGTCGGTGAAAAGGGCGAGGCGGCGGTGAGCAATTTCGAGTTTCTGGCGGTATTCTCCGTGCCGTCGGAGTTCTCTGTGCGCTGCAACGCCGAGGAGATAGGCACGGTGCAGACGCCTTTCCCGGAGAAGTCGCAGTTTGCGCTTGCCGGGCAGGCTTGGGAGGTCACCGAGCTTGACTTAAAGGAGCACCGCATTTTCGTCAAGCATATCCCCGGAATTTCGGCGAATATGTGGCAGGACACCGGCAACGAGTACGTTCACACAAAGGTCATGAAGATGATAAGGGACGTTCTGCGCAGCGACGAAGAATACGCGTTACTTGACGAAGCGGCGAAAAAGCGGCTGGGTGAGATCCGCCGCTCCTGCCGGAATGCGGCTATGTCGGCGGTAGGGTGCGTATTCCCGATAACGCCGACTACCTACGCGGTGTTCCCGTTTCTGGGTACTAGGGGCTGCATGGCGCTGATGTACGAGCTTCGACGGCGGGGCTTCGGCAGCGTGAACGTGTGGCTTCACCGGTACATTCCGGTGTGCATTGAGGTCAAGACTGACCGGGATATCGCCGAGATAGCGGCGGCTCTGGAGGAGATAAAGCAGGTCGGCGCGGACAAGTACAGCTTCACGATACCGGACAACTGCGAGATTTCCGGAAAGTACAACGACTATATCCCACGGGAATTGCTGAAGAAGCAGTATGTTGAGGATTATCTTGATACCGAGGATATGAGAGAGAATATGGACACAGGGGCGGAGTTCGGAAATGATGTGACTGGAAGAATATGCTGATAAATTGTAATTTAGCGGGCAGTGTGGCTTGTAACTTAGCGCGAAGTAAAAAGCATTTTCCGCGCAAAGCGCAGAAGTCGCCGGCGGGCGTACCCGCCCGACAAATTACAATTTAGCGATCAATAAAAAACGACCACGAAAGGACAACTACCATGAAACTAATGTTCGCGTCAGATATCCATGGCTCTGCGCTTTACTGCGAGAGAATGCTGGAAGCCTACCGCCGCGAGGGCGCAGAAAAACTCTGCCTGCTGGGGGATATACTCTACCACGGACCCCGCAACGACCTGCCCGACGGTCACGACCCAAAGCGGGTAATATCCCTGCTGAACGCTGAAAAATCCCATATCCTCTGCGTTCGCGGAAACTGCGACACCGAGGTAGACCAGATGGTTCTGGAGTTCCCGGTGCTTGCGGATTATTCAGTGATTTTTGTTGACGGCAGGACTTTCTTCCTGTCCCACGGACATCACCACAGCCCCGATAACCTCCCGCCTCTCAACCCCGGCGACGTGCTGATAAACGGCCATACCCACATATTTAAGGCGGAGCTTGTAAACGATATACACTGCCTTAACGACGGCTCGGTGTCCCTCCCGAAAATGGGCAATCCCCGCAGCTACATGACCTACGGGGCCGGAGTGTTCACCGTGAAACAGCTTGAGAGCGGAGAAACACTTCTCGAATACAGGTTGTAATAAAAGGTAGAAATATGTCATTTAGTTCAGAAATCAAAAAAGAACTTTGCGATGTGAAAAACCTCACAACGGAGCAGTCGGCGGCTATGATGTACGGAATACTGTTTGCTTCCCGGTTTGAGGGCGGCAGACCGGTACTCCAGACGGAAAATCTGGAGCTTATGCACGCGGCAGTGGAGCTGCTGAGAGCAGTTTTTCCGGGAGTTCATTCCGAGATAGTAAGGCTTGTCAAAAACAGCGGCTCTCTGTATACGCTGAAAATAAAGAGCTGCTATGAGCAGATAGAGAAGCAATTCGGGAATTTCAGCAGCATAAGCGTCAAAGCAGTAAACGGCGGCGACGAGGAGAGCGGATCGTTCCTGCGGGGAGTATTCGTGAGCTGCGGCTCTGTCACCGACCCCAACAAGGAATATCACCTTGAATTAGTCCTGCCGGAAAACGAGCGCAGCAGCGCACTTCTCGGCTTCATCACCGAGCACGGAATGGCGTTCAAGGAGACCCGCCGGGCAAAGCGCACCGTCATATACGCAAAGGAAAGCGAGCTTATTGAGGACTTTCTCACCTACATAGGAGCGGCAAACCACTCTCTGGAAATAATGCAGGTGAAGATAGTCAAGGATTTCCGCAATCGGGTGAACCGCTCGGTGAACTGCGAAAGCGCAAACCTCGACAAAACTGTTGCCGCCTCCAACAAAAGCGTAGAGGACATTGAATTTATTTTCAGCACAATGGGCGCGGACTGGCTCTCCCCTGAGCTTCAGGAAACCGCAAGACTGCGGATGGAAAACCCGGAAATGTCGCTGTCTGAGTTGTGCGGGCTGTTTGCCGAGCCTATCAGCCGGAGCGGACTGAACCACCGTCTGAAAAAGCTGTCAAAGCTGGCGGAGGAATTGAAAAACTCCGGATAAGCTCTATTTTATATGGAAATATGCCAAATTTTCTTGACAAATGTTCATGTTTTTGATATACTATATATTAAGAACACTCTGGTATTGGTAAAAGGAGGTCATTATGAAAAGAAAAATTCTCAGCGCCGCTCTCGCTGCGGTGATTTCAATCGGAATTTTCAGCGCACCTGCGCAGGAATACATCGGATCATCATCTGTGGCATCAGCGGCAGAAACCGTAGCCGCACCGTCAGCTTCCAAAAAAGCCGGTACATACACTACGTCCAGATCTTTTTCTGTGAAGCTCACCACGACCACATCAGGCGCCAAGATCTATTACAGCACCGGCAGCAGCTACAAGCTCTACACTAAGGCTATCACGATCAGCAAAACCACCACGTTGAAGTGCTATTCCATAAAGAACGGTGTGAAAAGCAAGGTCGTTACCATAAAGTACAGCCTTGTGCCTAAAGTTACAAACTCTGTGGCAGCCGGAACCTACGACAAGGCGGTCACAGTAAAGCTGTCCTCCACAGCGTCAGGTGTAAAGTATTACTACACCCTCGACGGAAGCAAGCCCACCACTTCGTCTACCCTGTATACCACCAAAGGAATAACCATAAGCAAAACCTCAACACTGCGCGTTCTTGCGGTGAAGAGCGGCTGGACAAACAGATATTTCACTTATAAATATGTTATTGAAAGCAATAATGTCACCTCTTCCGGTAAGAGCCTTCTTGATGATTACTCCTCAAAGTATGCCTATAATACCCTTACAGCTACCCAGAAGAAGGTATACGCTGCTATATTCGAGGCTGCGGCAAATCATGACGAAAGCACCGATATTTCCGCAATTGGAGCAACAAGCAGCGATGTTGAAAAAGCATACTGGGCATTTGACTATGAAAACCCTCAGTTCTTCTGGCTGTCTAACGGTTACGGCATTTCTTATCTTCCCAGCGGCAAGGTAGTATCTATCAAGATGAAGTATTCCCATACAGCAAGCGAAGCTGCAAAGCTGAAGCCTGAATTTGAAGCGGCTGCCCAGAAGATCATTGACAAGGCGATGAAAGAGGACAATCTCTTTGATCAGGTCAAAGTGCTGCATGATTCCATCGTTGAAATGACCACTTATAAGAATCGCGGTTCGAGCTATATATCCGAAGCGGACGGTCCTCTGGTATACGGCATAGGTTTGTGCGAGGGCTATTCCAAGGCATTCATGTACCTGTGCCAGTCGATAGGCATAGACTGCATCTGCGTTGCCGGATATGCCGGCGAAGATCACATGTGGAATATGCTCAAGCTGGACGGTCAATGGTACAACATGGACGTAACATGGGACGATCCGGTAGGTGGTTCGATGAGATATGATTATTTCTGCGTTACCACAACAAATATCAAAGCTGACCACACCTTCGACAACAAGTTTACTGTTCCCTCCGCAACAGCCACAAAATACAGCTATGCAAAGGTCATGGGTATATCCGAGTATACTACCGCGGCCAACGCATATAACGGACTTATTAAGGAAGCTGCTGCAAACTACAGGAACGGCGTCAAGAAAACAATGATTTTTGTAAAATACGGCATAGCAGATGACGTTATGAAAAAGCTGCAAAGCGGAACCATTTTCACAGACCTTGCGGCAGCAGGCTGCAATACCACCGGCTGGAGCGCAAGCTACTCAGACAAGTCGATCACGCTGACACTTAAGTAAATGTCCTCACCACAGCCTCTACAATAGCTGAACCAGACAGTATCGCGAGATAAACCAGAAAGCGCAGGGTGTACTCCCCGGCTGCCGGGCTTGTCGCCACGATACTGTTTTTGCTTGTGGAAACCAGACGGAGAAGCTGTGAGGACATTTCGCAGGAGGTCTTTGCGCCCATGATCAGTGCAATAACGATCGCCACGCTTGTGGGGATAAGCTTCAGGGCGTCAATTCCGGTCAGCCGAAACACTCCGGTCAGCGCAGCGCCTGTGCCAAGACCGCATATCAGCGGTACAGCCCAAATCACAATACCTCCGAGCGCTGAATATCCGATTATGTACTCGGCAAGCAGAAAGGCGCAGCACCACAGCAGCCGCACAATAAGCACCCACAGAAAATCTCCGGATACACACAGCAGGCTTTCACCAAAATCAGTTCCTTCGGGAGCATACGCTGCGAGAAATACCCCGACGGCTGTCCCGGCGGCGGCAGCGAAAGAATACAGAATCGGAATGCGGCAGCGCCGGCGGTATACCCTGCGGACGGCACGGGGCGGTTCGGGTATCTCGTCAAAATCATCGGCTGATTCCGGCGGCTCAGTCTCGGAATACGGAGATTTCACGCAGGCTGACGGCGCGGGTGCAGGTTGGTTTACAAGGACAGTATTTTCCATAATATTCTCCATTTACAGTTAAAATCGTATAAGCTTAGGGCACATCTAAAAACCATAGTGCCTCAGATGTGCAATATGCAGGTTTGGCGCAACATGAACATCGCCAGAAAGCACTATGTGATATTTTGCGCCAAACTAGGGATAAGCTGATTAAAGCGAAGCGTAACAAAATCAGCCGCGTGAGTATGCGCGTTTGAACGGGGCGATTTTGTTTTAATCAGCGTCTCCCTAGAAATATGCAAGCAGATGAGGTGCTAAGGCGTTAGACGTTGGTTTTTAGAGGTGACCTTTATTTAATAGGATTTTATGCGGCACGGACAAGTTTAATTCCTGCGCGGGACGGTGATAAAATGAAAACAACAGAAGAAGCGGCGCTCGGCAGAGTGCTTGCGATCTCAAGGGAAGCGTATTCTTCGGTCGCAGGAGGCGCTGCCGGAATAAATTATGTGGCGCTTCTGGACGGACTGTCTGCAGCGCTTTCTCATGTCAACCACGAGCAGAAGCCCCTTGCAAAGTGTATGCGTACGCTCAGAGCGGAATTAAAGGGAGTCGGAAAACCGTTTTTTGAACGGGTCAAGCCGCAGTTTTCAAGACTTGTTCCAATCCCGCACTACGATTTTTCGCTTGCCGTAAAGCATATTCCTGCGATGATATACGGCAATGACCGTATCTGCGAGAAGCTGGTGCGCGGCGAAACGGACAAGGCTCGCTCAATGGCAGACGCAATGAAGAGCTACCCCGGATACCTGTACGGGGAATTTGAAGCGCTGACCCCGGAGCAGTTCTATGATCTGGTTTTCGGATATTATCCGAAGCTGTACGAGGAACCGTTCATGGACGAAATGAAAAGTCTTTTCCTGTAAAATAAGCAATCATATCAGGAATTCTTTTCCCTAAGCGGGGATTTTCCATTAATTTCTTGGAAAAAACCTAAAAAAACATTTGACAAATCGGAAAAAATATGTCACAATATTATTGGGCAGCCGCCCGGAAACAGGTAACAGAGCATGGAGTGAAAATTATGACATTATTAAAGAGAGCGGCAGCAGCGGTTTTAGCCGCGGCAGTGCTTGCTTCCACAGGGCTTACAGCCTTTGCGGAGGCTGATACGGACGGTACTTCGATAATTCAGACCGGAAACAGCGAAACCACGGTGATAGATACCGGCGGAGAAAACACTGAAACAAAGGTGATAGATACTGGAGAAAACACCGAAACTTCCATAGTTGACCCGGAAAACGGCACTGAAAATGACGACGGAAGCGGGCTTGACGTTTCGGACGATAAGTACGAAGAAATTGATCTAACCGGCTGGACAAAATGGGACGGCAAGACCAAAATGGAATCCGGAACAAACTATTACATAGAGGGCAGGGTGGATCCCCGCGGCAACTTCACGGTGCCAACGGACAGCCATCTTGTACTGAAATCAGGATCGCAGCTGGTCATATATAAGGAAAAATCATTTAATATCCGCGGAATCCTGACTGTGGAGCCGGCAGCGGAGCTGATGATATCAGGAACCGTCACAGTATACACCAAGGCGGGTATTGAAAACTACGGAGATATCAAGAGCAGCGTAAGCTCGGTACTGCGTATCTCAGGCGACTGCATCAACCGCAGCTCCGGCAAGATCACCCTTTCCGGCACGACAAGCATTTATAAAGACGGTATTCTGCTGAACTACGGCGAAACCTCCCTCACATCAAACAGCCAGACAAAAGTCACCGGTGATTTTCAGACCCCGGAAACAGGACGTTTCCTCTGCCGTGGATATCTTGCCATAACTATCAACGGACGAACCACTCAGGCAGGCTACTTCTCGCTTACCGGAGAGGTTGTAAACAGCGGCGTGTTCATATTTGAGCGCACTGTGAGATATTACAAGTCAAAGTTCTCTCGCTTTGCCGTATCCAAAAGCAGCCGCCTGATAGATTACCGATACTCCAACACAGCCTCCGAAACGGAAGCAAGCGATGAAAGCACAACTGATATCGGAATAAAGGGCATAGATGTATCATACGCACAGGGAGCGATCGACTGGACAGCAGTAAAGGAATCCGGCGTTGAATTCGCGATAATCCGCTCCTCAAGAGGCCCTGTCAGCAGTACGCGTCCCGCCGCCGAGGACACCACGTTCAAATACAACATTACCGAGGCAGCAAAAGCGGGGATCCATGTAGGCGTTTATCACTACCTTTACGCCGAAACAGTCGCCGACGCAAAGAAGGAAGCGCAGTTCTTCCTCAAAACCATAGAGCCTTACCAGATAGATTATCCTGTGGTTCTTGACGTTGAGGAGCAGAGTCAGGCGAAACTCGGAAAGAGCAAAATAACCAAGATAGTCAAGGCATTCCTTGACGAGGTAAGCGCAGCGGGTTATTACGCAATGCTTTATTCCAACAAGACATGGCTGACCCAGTATCTCGATATGTCGCAGCTTTCAGATTACGAGGTATGGCTGGCTCAGTGGAATACCGTCCCGACCTACAAGGGAGATTTCGGTATCTGGCAGTACAGCTGCAAGGGTATCGTATCCGGAATAGACGGCTATGTAGACCTCAATCTGTCCTATAAGGACTACGCAAAGATAATCAAAAAAGGCGGATATAATCACCTAAGTTGAAGTTGATAGCAAAACTCCCCTCGCAGCTGCGAGGGGAGTTTTTTTATAAGCCGTTTGAAACCCAGATTAAACGATCAATCCGGAAGCATATATTTCTTCTGATAATCATTGAATTCGTCCATAAATTCGGAACGGTCGAGCTTTTTAAGCTCGTTCATGTATTCGTGAGTATCCATGCTGTTGTCGCTTATCTGAATGAGATATACCGCAATATTTGAGCAATGGTCGGAAACACGCTCAAAGTTCGTGAGAAGATCCTGAAGAATAAATCCAAGCTCGATCGTGCATTTTCCGGAACGCAGACGCTCAATATGGCGGGATTTCAGGTCGCTGCGAAGCTGGTCGATAACGTCCTCAAGCGGCTCTACGCATTTTGCCAGAGCCACATCAGCGCTGATAAAGGAGTTGATCGACATATCAAGGATCTCGTTAACTGCATTGATTATCACGTCAAGCTCCGCAAGAGCCTGCTCAGAAAACTTGATCTTCTTGGTGTGCATTTCCTCGGCGGCTTCAACTATATTCACCGCATGGTCGGAAATACGCTCCAGATCCCCGATGGTGTGCAGCATACTCGATACGATTTTACTGTCGTTCTCGGACAGATCCTTTGAGCTGATCTTCAGAATGTAGGATCCTATCTTGTCCTCGTAGATATCAATTACGTTTTCATTTTCGTTGACCTCGACGCACTTCTTTGGGTCGTAGTTCGTCACAAGCTCCAGAGATTCTTTAAGAGTATCCTTTGTAAGCATCGCCATTTTAATGCAGACATTTCGGCACTGCTCAATAGCGACAGACGGAGTTTTCAGCAGACGCTCGTCCAGCATGGGAGCTTCCATTTTCTTCTCGCCGGGCTTGTCCCGTATCGTAAGACAGGCGAGCTTTTCAAGCTGTTTTGTGAACGGCAGGAACACGAGAGTCGCCAGAAGGTTGAAGCAGGTATGAATGATTGCTATACCAGTAGAATCTATCGAATACTGCATAAAGCTGAAATCAATGAAGGAATTCGCAATATAGAACAGCGACAGGAACAGCACAGTGCCGATACAGTTAAAATAAAGGTGAACGATAGCGACCCGCTTGGCGGACTTGCTTGCGCCTATCGAAGAAATGAGCGCGGTAACGCAGGTACCAATGTTCTGACCCAGAATGATAGGCAGCGCGGTGGAATAGTTTATGCCGCCGGTGGAGTTGGAAACCGCCTGCAAGATACCAACAGACGCCGAGGAACTCTGAATGATTGCGGTCATTACTGCTCCGGCAATAACACCAAGCACCGGATTGGAGAACATGGTCATGATCTGCCCGAATTCCGGGATATCCTTAAGCGGCTCAACCGCACCGGACATGGTTTCCATGCCGAACATCAGCGTTGAGAAGCCGAGCAGAATGAAACCGATGCTGTGCTTCTTGTCTGACTTGCAGAACATCAGCAGAATAACTCCGATGAGAGCCAGAACCGGAGAAAAATTCTCCGGCTTGAATGCCTGAAGAATGCCGGCGCCCTCAACGGAAGAAAGGCTGAGCAGCCAGCTTGTTGCGGTGGTGCCGACGTTAGCGCCGATAATTACGCCGATCGCCTGCGAAAGCTTCATAATGCCGGAGTTTACAAATCCGACCATCATGACCGTGGTAGCGGACGATGACTGGATTATCGCAGTTACTCCCGCGCCGAGAAGAACGCCCATGATCGGCTTTTTGGTCAGCTTTTCCAGCCACCGCTCAAGATTTCCTCCGGCAAGCTTTTCCAGCGAGCCCGACATAATGTGCATTCCGAAAAGGAACAGGGCAAGCCCTCCGATCAGCGTCAGAACGTTTGTGATACTCATAATGATGCTCCTAGTTGTTTCAGCAATACTTCTTTTATTGCTTTTCTTATTTTTAACTGTCTTATAATCTATACGTTATAATTATACATGATTTTTTGCAAATTGTACAGAGGTTTAACGAAAAATTTATGAAAATCTATTTTTTTGTTGATAAATCACAAATACTCGTAAGGATTAAAGCCGGATTGGTTGATATATTATATTTTTGCAGAATAATTGGAAATATTCTGGCTAAACTATGGCTGAAACCAAATTCACCAAGCGCTTACCCTATTTAAGAAAGGAAAATCATCATGAGAAAAGACAGGAACAAAAAGTCACTTAACACAAAGGCATTTGCCGCGGCTGTGGTACTTGGAGTGGCGGCGATCGCTGCCGCATCAATTGCCGCATATAACCGCACAATTGACAACCTGACCCCCACCTCTGACAAAAACTCCAGCAACACATGGGTATTCAGTGCGCCGGACAGCAGCCCGGTGAATGCGGAGCAAAGCGGAGTTGAGCGCGAGGACTCCATATCATCAGACGTACCAGCTCAGGCAGGTCTGACCGATGACGCTCAGTCTGTGGAAGCCTCTGTATCCGAGGACGCTGAGGAAGCGGAGGCGGTAAACAAGCCGGTCAAGTCGGAAGCGCGGAATATCATGCCGGTGGAGGGAGAGATCTCACACCCGTTCAGCAACGGAGAGCTGGTGAAGTCCGAGACCCTCGGCGTGTGGAAAACACATGACGGCTGCGATATTCTCTGTCCCCTCGGCACTGATGTGAAATCCATGTCCTCCGGCATTGTGAATGAGATCCGGGAGGATCCGCTGTGGGGAATCTGCGTTGTCGTTGAGCAGGACAACGGGCTTACGGTGGAATACTGCGGACTTGCAAAGGAGCTTAATATCAAGACCGGTCAGGAGATAAAGGAGGGCGAGATCATCGGCAAGACCTCGGACACCTGTCAGATTGAGATAGTACAGGAGCCTCACCTGCACCTTGGAGTAAAACAGGGCGGCAAGTGGATCGATCCGATGTCGGTCATCAGCAAATCCGAATAAATTTCAGAGGGCGCTGCTAAAAAAACAGCGCCCTTTTTATATTCACCCCCGCGTAAGCTGCGCTCCATACAGCCCCGCGCGGTCATTGTTCTGCGTTGGAAATACACGAACTCCGGGAAATCATTGACATAAAATATCTACTGTGGTATAATTATTCCAACAAAGTACATTTTTTTAATGATGAGGTAATTATATGAAAACTAGGGCAACACCGCATAATTATTGTCGTTCGATTGCGCCGTCAGATTTTTCGTCAGATTGTACAAATTGAGCGCAGGCGGGCTGTCGCCCGTCAAGCGAAATTTGGGCAATATGACGAAAAATATGCAAGCAAGCGGACGGCAAAGGCGATAGCCGGTAATTGTGCGGTGTTTCCCTAGATCAATCGCAAAAGCCGTCAGTCTGATGATTGCAGCGCTTATACTGACCCTACGCATCATGATTACCTTCTTACCGATGAACAGAAATGTGATTCCCTGATAAACAACAGCATATCTCCAAGATGGAATTACTCCAAATATCCTGACTGTCTGACACCTGCAGAAGCTCCGGAAGATCTGTTTGTGATCAAAAATGACCGGGGCGACAGGATATTAGCTTACCCCGAAATAAGCGCCATATTTAATCCGCTTTTCCATGTTTCATTATCGAACGACAAAAGGGCTTATATTTATCGGGACAGCGAGGACGGAGAAACGATAGTCACCAGCGGAAACGACAAGCGCTTTGAGAGCATAGTCGTTGCGCGCTTCTTTGAAGTGAGCAGCTCCGATCTTGAAAACAGACTGTCGGATTATGATTATGTGAGCATTCGCTGTCTGAAGGATACCGAAAACACGACCGAGCTTGTCATTCCCGATAACGTTTTACAAATCAAAAAACTGGTGGATTTTAACAGCCTCACTGAGCTTACATATAGCAATGCCATAACCGAACCTATACCCACCTCAGAATGCCCTATGCTGAGCGTAATACATGAATCCGATAACCTCAGAAGCGAAAAGGAATCGGGATTTGGGATCAACAGCGAGCTGGACTATGCGCTGCTTGGCATATCGTAATTCAGAGATCATATTTGGGCGGCAGGAAAACGCGGACTTTCAGCCGTTGCCATGGGAATAATTGTATATAAATGTTGAAAAAGCATAGTTTGTTTTAAAAACCTATTGAAAAAATATGCCAATAATGTTAAAATGTAATTTGGAACATGCATATAAATTCATGTTGCCCGGCTGCAATCCTTTCAGCCGGGAACTGAAAGATAAAAAAGGAAAGTAGAGGATAATAGTATGTTTTGTTCAAACTGTGGCAGTCAGATACCCGACGGTGCTAGGGTATGCCCCGGCTGCGGAACTCCGGTTGCGGCGGAAGCTGCCGAAGTAACCGTCGCTGCTCCGAACCCATCACCGGATCTCAAAAATCAGGCGGCGGAGTTTATCGGCGGATCTATAAATTCCGCGGCGGAATCCGTTAAAAAGCGCGATTTCAAGTCACTTCTCAAAAACAAGCTGGTCATTGCGGCGGCAGCGCTGATCATCGTGATCGTGGTACTGATCATCATTATCGCAAACGCATCTGGCTCATCTTCGGCACCGTTTGCAATTGCAGAAAATCAGATAGATCAGTTCTACACCGAGGACTATACTACGGTTCTGTTTTACAACGGACAACAGATAAAGCCAGAGCTTGAGGGAAGCAACGTTACAGTTTACAGCAACAACGCAAAAACCTCTGTATATGTTACAAACGACAATATACTGTACGTTCTTTCGGACGGCAAGCTGAAGGAGGTCTGCGATGATTGCAGTATGCTCGGCGTGGCTGGCTTCGGCAGCGCGGCTTTCTATACGTCCGATGAAACATTATATGTCTATGACAATGGGAAAAGCAAGCGTATTACCGACCTCGACAACTATCCCTACTACTTTGTAATATCTCCTGACGGAAGCGCCTGCGCATGGACTGCCTACGAAAGCGAATACTGCGGTTTTGCGTGGGCAGGCAGCAAGGTCGCTGAGCTCGGAGAAATGAACAGGGTATTAAGCGTTACCAACGGCGGCGATCTCATCTACTGCATTACCGAAAACAGCAAACTGGGATATATAAAAGGAATGTCCGATGACATTGAAACCATAAAGCCCATTAACAACGTCAGGGCATTATCCGCCGACAACCGTCAGGTAATGTTTGATAACGGCAGCAGCACCTACATATTCGGCACCTCTATGGACGAACCCATAAGGCTGGATAAGGGCTATGTGGACATTATCATGCCGGAAAACGGTTATTACACCGCCAACAACTTTGACAACTTTGTGGGGGTATGCGACTCAGATATCAAGAGATATATCAGAAAGGGCGATGATTACCCCGACCCGCTGATGCTCGCCGAAGACACCTACACGAGAATGATATCCGCGGACGGAAAGAATATCCTGTATTACAGCAACGGAAAAATGGTAAAGCGCGGCACCGAATCGGAACAGTCAACTAAAACAACAGTCGCAAAGGACGTTTACTCTGATTTCGTTACCGACGCAAACTTCAACAACATATTCTATGTCAACAACAGCTATGAGCTCGAACACAGCAACGGCAAGACCGGCGGAATAGCCACAGTATACGACAACGGCAATGTTGACAGCCTTGCGCTCAGCACCTCCGGAGTATGCACATTCATTTACGACTACTCCGGCGGAGAAGGCTCCGCAGCATATTCCGCTTCCGGCGGCGGCAAACAGAAGTGCTCAGGCGTATCGAGCCTATACAGGTTCATTAACCGCTCTACCATGACAACTCAGAAATACATATTCGCACTGAATTCCGATGATGAGCTTTATGTAAGCTCCGACGGAAAGAACTTCACAAACACAAAGATAGTCATTTACTGAAATTGATCAGGATAATATATTTACGAGGTGATATGATGTTTTGTACGAAATGCGGAAATCAGATTAATGATACCGCAAAATTCTGTCCCTACTGCGGAAACATGGTGAAAAAGCCGGAAGTTTCCGAAATGCCCGCTGTTAACACAGGCGCAGCAGCGGTGGCTGTTGAGGAAAAGGCTCCTGAAATCGCTCCCGCTCCGGCAGCTCCACAGGACAACTCCTTTGTACCCCAGCAGAATGAGGATTCCCCCGCTCCTACTGAAGCGCAGACAATTCTTTTCAAGCCGCATAAAAATGAGGCTGACACTGCTCCGGCTGCGCCGCAGGTGAATCCCTTTGTTCCTCAGGAGAATGTTGCTCCCGCCGCTCCGGTCGAGCCGCAGGTGAATCCCTTTGTTCCTCAGGAGAATGTTGTCCCCGCCGCTCCGGTCGAGCCGCAGGTGAATCCCTTTGTTCCTCAGGAGAATGTTGTCCCCGCCGCTCCGG
>CAMAGG010000042.1 GCA_945833805.1 uncultured Clostridia bacterium
TACATTAATTTTATAAGTTGTTTCTACCATAATATAGTCAAATCTTTGTAAAATCCATGTTATTTCTTCCAAAAAAATCATCTCATTTATCCGAAATTAACATAAATATGATAGCGAATTTTACAGCGATTGATATATAATAAATAATATATCAGAAGGCGCAGAAAAGCCATAGTTGAGGAAAAAATGATAAGTACAGACGTAAAAACAAATCAGCAGTACGCAGATAAAATAAGGATCTTTTTTGAAAGCAGCGGTATGAATGCGGTTTTTAAAGACGTTTCGACCGACATTATCAGTCGGATAGAACTGCTCGGAGAACGGCTTTCCGACCACGCCGGACGCCCGGTGGTGGACAATATAATATCACGCGTTAAGTCCCCGGAGAGTATCATGAGAAAGCTAGTTCGCAAGAACAGGGAAGTCACTCCGCAGAATGCGCTGACTACTCTGCACGACCTTATCGGTATCAGAGTGGTCTGCCCGTTTCAAGACGATGTATTTCATCTTGCAGAGGAAATAAGCAGGAACATCGGTTATGAGGTGGTAAACATCAAGGATTTTGTCAGCAAGCCAAAATCCAGCGGATATCGAAGCATACATATAATCCTTGCCTGCCATGATGCTTCCGGCAATCAGTTTTTTGCGGAGATACAGGTGCGTTCGGTCGCAATGAATTACTGGGCGATACTGGATCATCTTCTATGCTACAAAAGCGAGGACGAACGCGTCAGAGCGCTGCACGAACAGCTAAAAGAGTGCGCCGAAGATATCGCCGCAATAGACCGGAAATTCTATAAGCTGCGCCGGAAAATTGAGAAACTGAACTAGGGAAACGCTGATTAAATCAAATCCGCCCCGTTCAAACCCCGCATACTCACGCGGCTGAATTTGATACGCTTCGCTTTAATCAGCGTGTCCCTAGGGTTAATCATGAAAGCAAGAAAAAAGCTGTCATCAATAAAGAAATACAAGCGGTATGAACGAATACTCTGGCATATCCCTCCGGCATGGGCAGTGATCGGCTTTAAGCAGTTATTTCTTGATAATCTTCAATTTGTTTCTTGTATTGGAAAGATCGCCATAAGAACAAAGATAAAGTCGGTTATCCAGAACTGCACCATAACAAGTATGTGGTTTATAAAGATACCGCTTGCAGCAGCATGGATATTTTGGATTATCAACGCACATCAACGGATTAAAAGCAAAGGACTTGTCCCGCCTATGGGGAGCAAGTCCTTTGCTTGTTTTTGGGTGCGCGTTTGAGTGAGATATATTTGATAAATTTAAGTGTATGCCGAATAGTTTTTCTGCTTGACTAGAGGTGACCTAAAGTTCTTATACTCCAAATCAATTAATTTGTCAAGATACATAAACAGACATTTTGAAAAGGCTCTATTGTTTTGGGTTTATCTCAAACGATCACAAGGCTGTTACCGTTCCTCTGCTTCGCCAGCTTTTTTGTTTTCGCAATTACAATAGACAGCTCCTTTATAGACTCGAAGTTGTGTTCGCGATTCGTGATTGCCGCCGCGGACAGCGTGGCAAGCGGGAACTGCTCAACAAAACCGCTTCGGTTTTTGGACACTATGTATCCCCTGTTTCTGTCGTCCTCGCTGTACAGGTCGCGCGACCTGTTGGTAAACTGACGGAATGCGTCCCGGCAGAAGCTCTCCGTCCTGTCGCCGTTGGTTATCACAACAAAATCGTCACCGCCTATGTGACCACAGAAATCACCCTCACAGCAGAATTCCGTCAGCGTATCAGCCACTGCCTTTATCATCAGATCGCCATTTGTAAATCCGTATGCGTCATTATACGCTTTAAAATTGTCGAGATCAAAATAGATGATTGCGAAAGGTCCTATGCTTCCGATCAGCTTTTCCACTTTTTCGTCTATAACAATATTTCCCGGAAGTCCGGTAAGAGGATTGCAGTCGGCTGCGCGTCTGACCTGAATATTTACGGAAGCAAGCAGAAGATCCTTTATGCTGACAAATCCGCGGTATTCCCGGGTCTGACCATCGATCACCGGAAGCGAATCGTAAATATACGGCTGACACCTTGCCATAGCCATTTTTGACGCGGTTTCGACCGGTGTGTCCTCGGTCACGCTAAGGCATGAAGTGTCCATCACTTCGCCGATGCTTTTGCGCATATTCAGCGTGTAACCGTACATTCCGCTGAGAGCGCTCAGCACCTGCCGCTTGGTAAGCACGCCCAGAAATTCCCCGTTATCGTCTACTATTGCTGTTTCGGTGACGTTGGGGTCGTTCATTATTTCGTACACCTCAGAGAACATTGCATTTGGTGAAAGCATGGGCTTTTTTGAGCATAGTTCCTTTACTGTGCTGAGATATGACGGAGTAAATTTCGCTTTGTTAAGCTCATTGCTCAGATTGATGATCTGCTTTTTCACCTCTTGGCTGATCTTTTCAAATTTCTCACTTGGCTTTGTAAGATAGAAGCCCTGCGCATAGTCGATTTTTAGTTCAATAAGCGTTTTAAGCTGCTCATAGCTTTCCACTCCCTGTGCGATAAGGGGTATGCCAAGATCCCCGGTGAACTGCGCCAATGCCGAAACAAACGACCGTTTCATATCGTCCTTATCAATATCTCTGATAATTCCCGCATCTATCTTTATGTATTGCGGATCTACTTCCAGTATACGGTTTATTCCCGAATAACCCGAACAAACATTAGATACGGCAACGCCGTAGCCCTGACCGCGATAATTCTTCAATGCAGACTTGAACAGCTCCATGTCGCTTACAGCCCAGCTTTCAGCAGCTTCAAACACAATGTCGCCATAGTCGATATCGTTCTTTTCCAGCTTTTCGACAGTTATGCCGCTTCTGAACTCCGGGTCGCGTACTATATCCGGGTCAAGGTTCAGGAACAGCTTTGCATTCTGCGGTTTATCCGCCGCCATTTTTACCGATATTTTGCGGCAGAGCAGTTCAAAAGCCCACAGGCACTTCATTTCTCTTGCTATGTCAAAAGCTTCGGAAATACTGAAGCTGCACTTTTTCAGCGTGATCCTGCTGAATGCCTCGTAAGCAAACAACGACCCGTTTTTCAGAGAAACAATCGGCTGAAATACCGTCCTTATCGCCTTGCTCTTTATTATTTCAGTCATCTGATCTCTGATCTCATCTGTTATTATCATTATATGATCAACCCTCCGTGGTGTGTTTTCTATTTGGGATTCGTCTTTAAGAATTCTGCCACGATTGCGGCTTTGAGAACAGGTACCCCTGTGAGAACGAGATTCCCATATTCTCAATGTTCTTTTGTATCTCCGAATTCTCAACATACTCCGCAATGACCTGCGTTTCCTGAGTGTTACACCAGCTGCTTAAAAGGCTCACGAACTGCATACTTTTCTCGTCATCGCAGATCATGCGGACGATTTCCCCGTCGATCTTGAGAAAATCCGCGTCAATACGCAGAATGTGCATAAGGTTAGAAAAGCCGCTTCCGAAGTCGTCAATAGCTATCTTGGCGTGTTTTTCGTGAATTTTGTCGGCAAACTGTTTCAGATAACAGTAATCTGTGACTGCCTCGGACTCCACAAGCTCAAACACGAAATTCTCCGGGTGTGCCGCCTTGTCGAGATAACTGAATATCACCTTTATCATTTCCCGGTCGTACAGATCGCGAACATTCAGGTTGATGGACACCCGCACATCGCTGTCAACGAACATTTGCATGACTTTTTTCACCATTACCACCGACAGCATTTCGTACAGGTTGTACTTTTTAGCGACCGGCAGGAATTTGTCGGGGTAGTAGATCTTTCCGTCCTTATCCGCTATCCTCATCAGCGACTCATACAGTCCGAATCGCTTTTCGCTGTTGTCATATATTCCTTGAAAATACGGTATTACCCGTTCCTCTGAAAGAGCGTCACGGATAACCTGCAAAATATGTATTTCCTCAGTGGTGTCAAGAATACTGTCAGCTATCCGGTCGTACCTCACGAACGGTATATTCCGCTCCGTACTGTACTGGAGCGCGGTTTCCGCCTTGTGGAGCGGCTCTTTCTCGTTGCCCACAACTGCGCACTGAAAGGAAAGCTGTACGTCATTCAGCGTGATATTGTTGAGATATTCCAACGTTTCCCGTGCGATATTCTCGAACTCTTTCGGGTCAATGGTGCTGTCCGACGAAATAAGCAGGGACAGTGCTTCATAGCTGTAAATGCGTATGTTCTTCTCGCCGACGCGTTTTACCAGCATTTCAGAAACGTCTGCGTAGACCCGTTTCAGCTCGTCAAATATTGTCTTTCTGCCAACAAACAGTTTTACCATTTTCTCGTTAGTGAGGTTATACATGGCAATCTTGTCAAGCATCGTATGTTCCCGGTCATAAAGATAGCAGAACTGATTATCCAGCCCCAGCGCCTCGTTGCGGAGCAGGGAATTTTTCAGCTTGTCCCGCTGATCTTCAAGCTGCTCGTTGAGTTGTTTGTTGGACGAGGCAAGCAGGTAATTTACCGCCTTGATATTGTTCTGCGCAATAGCGGAGGGGTCGTTCAGATCTCTGCTGCGCAGCGGGATATGCGCGTCCGGATTTTCAGAAAGGCAGGCTATCGCAAAGGTGAAATTCGCATAGTAATTCTTATTCCCGCGACAGACTATTTCTCCCGATAGCAATGCGCCGCTGATGTTGGTAGAGGCAAACTGCTCCGTTTCCCATTTCGCGCAGCTATGCATTACTATCATTCTGGACTGGCAGTCATATGCGAAAAGTATCTCCGATGCGGAATGCTCAATATCGTAATAGACGGTGCGCATTTCGTCCAGAGTCTTCTGCGGGTTGAAGTACCCGGAGTAGATCTCAGAGCCTTTTGGCAGTTCACTGGACAGCCTTAGACCGTCCTTTCTGCTGTGTTCGTAGTCAACAAAAAACGGTATTCTGACATCACCTTCACGGATTATCGGGAACAGTAGTGAAAGGTCGGGGTCTTTTTCAAGTTCGGATTTGTCCAGCAGTCCGGAATACCACTCCGCGCCGTTTTGCCCGTCTACTCTCAGGATACGGCTTTTATGCGTCCTTGTGACGCTGCGGCTTTGCCCGGAGATATCTGTGCCGCACACAAAGTTCTCGTACACCAGAAGCTGCTCGGACGAAACAAACGCCGCAGCGACAGCCGTGCCGGAAGTCTTTACGCCCTCCAGCACGAACGCATTGCGCTTTTTTCGCTTGAAGCCCGCCGCTCCGCCGATTATCTGAACACCGGGAAGCCGTTTGTTCATAAGCTCCACCAGCTTTATGCCCTTTGTATAAGAAGCGGGAAGAAACAGAAGCATAAAGCCGTTTCTTCCCCTTACAAGCTGTTCGGAAAGCTGGGCACAAAGCGCTTTCTCGTTATCCGGCGTACCAGAATAGAAAGTGTCAATGTTACACCCGTCAAATGTCGCAATAGATACAAGACATGAGTCCTTGATTATTTTTCCGTCGCAGATAACCCCTGGCGTGGAACAGCCGATAATGTTCGCGTTCGGCAGTAATTCCTGGATATCTCCTGCCAGAGCAGACAATTCTTCCGGTGAATGCGCCGAGCTGTGAATACGCACCAGCGCCTGCTTTTCACGGTCAAGACCGGTTCCGTTGAGAAAAACATTGAATTTACGTTTGTCGCGGTACAGATGATTATATACTTTCATATTATTCACTTCTTTCATTGTTATTCGGATATATTATATCACAGTTGTGTTAATTTCGAAAGCATATTTCTGTTAAGGGTGAATAAAAGACATAAGTCCAGGTTTCAGAAGAATTGGCATACATTCACTAACAATAATCTGTTGTGTAAATGCCCAAATATATAGACGGAACAAAGCTGCTCCGTCTATCTTTAATATTTATATCATATTTCAGTTTTCGTTGAAATTCTGAAGTTCAATTTTCTCTAGAATCCCACCATTAGTATTGTCGAAGCAGAATTTAACATTCACATAGGTTTCCATTTTATATGTAACCGTAGGATGTGTTTCACTTTCATATGTGGAAGAAGGTTCTCCGAATGCGGTCAGCACATCATTCATGGTGGAAGTTCCGAGAATAAGAGTACCGTATTTTACCTCATGAGATTCAGGCTTGATATAATAGCTGTCTAGGTCTACCTTGCCTATATTGGCATCCTTGGCGGTTATTTCGCTGTCGGTAAGGTTTATAGGCTGAACATTCATTGACAGATCGTCTTTTTCAACTCTAAATCCAATGAGATACTGGTTAGGCTTTATTGTATCTTGATCCCCATCTTTCTTGTATTTCCAGCCATTCTGCTCCAAATCAGCATACTTGAACGGAAATTTGTAGGTTTCATTATCAATCGAAAACTCAAAACAGAAAACATCTCCGGTTGCCGCCTCTGCGTCATTATCGGCATTGCTGTCTGCCGCTGTGCTTTCATCGGTGGCGCTGTCTTCCTTTTCTGATACGGTGGAAACCTCGCTGTTACTGCTATTTTCCGTTAAGCTAGTTCCTAATGATTCTTCATTGACCGTATTCTCGGATTTGGAAGTTTTTTCTGTATCAGCCTTTGAACTTTTTGTATCGTCTGCTATGCTGACCGAGCTATTACTGCATCCTGCCAATAACGTTGTAAGCATTGTTGCCGCAAGGATTGCGGCTATACGTTTGTTCTTCATGTTTTTCCTCCTGTGATAATTTGCAATAAAGATTTCGTATATTTTACACCCAAAGGTGATTTTCCCCCTGCCGGAACTACCGCTGCTCCTTTGAAATCGATTTGTTCACCATAGTTGACAGAGCAGTTTCATGACGGCTTTGGTATCGGGAGTAAAAATCATCAGCAGGAAGCCGATTACAAAAAACATCGAAATTGCTCCCACACAAAAATTTATATTTCCCGAAAGCTGAGATACTGCGCTTATCACAATGGTTCCCATAAACGAAGCTCCCTTGCCGCAAATATCGAGTATACCGAAATACCCTCCCGACTTTTCACGCGGTATCATCTTGGCATAGAACGAGCGCGATAGCGCTTGTATTCCGCCCTGGAACATTCCGACCGCTGCCGCAAGTATCCAGAAATGAAGCTGAGAAGTTATGAAAACAGCAAATAATGCAATAAGGAAATACGCTACAATACACACCAGAATAAGAGTTTTGGTTGAATAACGCTCCGATAGTCTGCCGATTATGACTGAACTAGGGAATGCGATTATCTGTGTAGCAAGAAGAGCCAGAAGAAGTCCGGTGCTGTCAAGTCCGAGCGCAGAACCGTATGCGGTCGCCATTTCAATTATGGTATACACTCCGTCAATGTAGAAGAAATATGCCACAAGGAAGATCAGGATCTTTTTATTCGCCGCAATTTCTCGCAGAGTGCTGAATAGTTCGGCGAAAACATTTGATTTCTGGCAGGATCGTTCATCTGGCTGACGATATCCCCTAAGAAAAGGAATAGATACTATCGCCCACCAAAGTGCGCATATTATAAACGCGATCATCATTGCCACAGATACAGGAATACCAATAAAATCTGCACCAAGAACCAGTCCGAGGGAAATAACAAAGGGAATGCAGCTTCCAATATATCCCCACGCATAACCGAGTGATGAAACATTGTCCATACGTTCCTCAGAAGTAATATCAGCAAGCATGGAATCGTAGTATATGATGCTTAGCGAATGACCGGATTTTGCAATAATAAATACAACAAGGAACAAAAGCCAGTTTGAGATAAATCCTAGTAATGCACACCCCGCCGCGCCGATAATTATTGACAGCAGAAAGAGCGGCTTTTTGCGTTTCTTACCGTCAGAAATCCTTCCGAGAACAGGTCCCAGAACTGCGGTAAGGAGTGTTGCAATTGAGGCGGCATATCCCCAGTAGGCAAGATAGTCTACCGAAGAAATTCCGTCATTTGCAGCAAGCGAATTAAAGTATATCGGGAAGATCGTTGATACCAGAAGCACGAATGCCGAGTTCCCAACGTCATACAGGATCCAGTTTCTTTCCGGCTTTGTCAGTCTGAATTTCATGTTATTCCTTTCAGTCAGCGGTTTGAACATATTCCGAGCCGAAGGTGTAGTTATACATATCGTCCCATGGTTTTGCGCCAATGGCGTTTTCCTTGAATTCGCAGATAAGCTGAACCGCTTTGTTCAGCGCCTTGACATACCGGTGCATAAGCTCCTTATTGCTGTCCAGGCATTTCGGATTTGCTTTGTAGTTGATGATCATTCCGTGCATATCATCATAATGACCGCCGATACGAAGTACGCCAAAAATGAGCTTCCTTTTGATCGGATTTGGGGCGAGCATAAGACGATTGTAAAAGATGTACGATTTCATTGAATGATAGATACACTGTGGAGGTATTCCGTCATAAAAACTGCTTATTACTCCTGCCGAACGTTTGTTCGGACGTATATGCTCAGTCAGAACATGATTAACAGGGTCAATTCTATCAGCGACCATCAGCCGCCGGTCAAATTCAACCTCGATCTCCGCGTGGCTTAAACCGCTTTCAGTTATTTTCTGGTCTATGTATCCGTGACATTCTCTGTCAAGAACAAAGTGGCAAATCACACCGTAAACGTAAGCGAGATACGCTTTTGAGAAGCTGCTGTGCCGGACTGCCTTTGCAGCAGAACGGAAGAACGTTATCCCCGGCTCCGCATGAATTTTGTAGCCCTTGGAATTTACAGGATTGCTTGACAGAGGGTGATAGTAAAACAACAGATCCGGACCGTGAAGCCCGATATTGAACAAGTCATTTTCCTGTGAAATGATTTTTCTCATGTTGGTTGGCAGCTTGAATAAAACCTCTCTGCCAAATCTGTAATGCGCATAGGTTGACGGCATAAACTTACTCCTTAGTCAGTTTTTCTCAACTATTTTTCACTGCTTCCGCCAAATTTGCCGCCTGCTCATAAGCCTTGTCAAAGAACAGTTCCTGACAATTCACCTTATCGTTATCGTTCTCCACCCGGGTATAATTGCCGTCACTATTCAGCTCCCGCGCTTGAACGTTGTCCTCCATTATCTTGCCGAACATATAGAATATCTGCTCTCTGATATGCTTATCATAAACCGGCGCCGCGACCTCCACCCGGCGCAGGGTGTTCCTCGTCATAAAGTCAGCCGATGCAATGTAGATTTTAGCTGCGTCGCCCCTGCCGAAGATATATATTCTCGAATGCTCAAGGAAACGTCCCACAATGCTGACTACCCGGATATTCTCTGTTTCTCCCGCAACTCCCGCAATAAGGCAGCATATTCCTCTTACCGCAAGCTCAATTTTTACGCCTGCTTTTGAAGCCCTTATAAACTCGTCGATTATCCGCTTATCCGTAAGAGAATTGATCTTTACGCCGATATATGCTTCTTTCCCGCTTTCAGCAAGAGATATCTGCTCGTCTATCATCTCGATCACCCGGTTTTGCAGGCAGTTCGGCGCGACAAGCAGCGCCTCGGACTCCTGCACCGTTGTGTCGGATGCAAGTGAGTTGAACACGGCATTCGCATCCTTTCCGATAGTGCTGTCAGCGGTCATAAGGCACAAATCAGTATACAGACGCGCCGTTTTCTCGTTGTAATTTCCAGTGCCTATCTGAGTGAAGAATTCCGCGTCGCCGTCTTTCTTCCTCGTTATAAGGCAGAGCTTGGAATGAACCTTATAGCCGTTCAGCCCATATATCACCGAGCAGCCCGCCGCTTCAAGCCGGCGCGACCACTCAATGTTGTTTTCCTCGTCAAAACGCGCTTTCAGCTCAACAAGGACAAGCACGTCCTTGCCATTTTCTGCGGCTTCGATAAGCGCATTAACGACTTCGCTGTTCTTTGCAACTCTGTAAAGGGTCATTTTTATTGACACAACGTCCTTATCCACCGCCGCTTCGTGAAGCATTTGCAGGAAAGGCTTTATGCTGTCGAAGGGGTAGCACAGGAACTTGTCGCTCTCCCGTATCTGGTCGAGAACAGGTTTTCCCTCGGTGAACTGGGAGGACTTCTGTGGAACTCTCTTGGGATAGAACAGCTCCGTTTTCTGCCGGAGATAGTCCTGAAGTCCGAACACGAACGACAGATCCAGCGGCGACATATTTCTGAACACATATTTCCGCTCAATGTCCATATTGCTGCACAGCTTGTCTACGATCTCATCGTCCAGTGCGCGGGAAAGCTCAATGCGCACCGGTGAAAGGCGCTTTCTCTGCCGAATTATGTCCGCCATGAACTCGCGGTAATCAAGATCCTCATCATACAGAGCGTCCGCATCGATATCTGCGTTTCGAGTTACTCTAAGCAGTGACTTGGATTTAATGACATATCCCTTGAAAACAGACGGAGCGAAATGCAGGATCAGTTCCTCGGAAAGGATATATGTACCGCTGTTTTTCCCAACCTCGATAAGTCGTGGGATAACGCTTGTCCCGCAGGGGATAATGCCGATCTTTTTCTTGCCATTCTTCTTTTCAAGGACTGCGGCGGCGTATATTTCCTTGTTTTTCAGGAACGGGAACGGCTGTCTGTCGCCCACGATAACCGGCGACAGGAACGGAATTATTTCGGAATTGAAATATTCCTCAAGGCGCTGGTTTTCCTTTTTGTCTATGTTCCTGAAATCGACTATCCGAACGTTATGCTCCTCCAGCCTGCCCATCAGCCTGCTGTATAGAATGTCCTTTCGCTCATTCAGAACGCGCACTCTTTCAAGCACTGCGTCAAGCTGTTCGCCGGCGGTAAGCTCCGTCTTGTTTTCACGGATATTCTTGTCAAGAAGCATTTGGTCTATCAGCGAACCAACACGAACCATGAAAAATTCATCGAGATTGCTCTGATATATCGACACGAAGGAAAGTCTTTCGCAAAGCGGATTTTTCTCGCTTTCCGCTTCTTCAAGCACCCTCTCGTTGAATTTCAGCCACGACAGTTCTCTGTTCATGTAGACCTGTTTTTCAAGTAATTCAGTTTTACTCATTTTAAATCGCTCCATTTCTCTGCGTTATTGTCATATATTTGTTTTATCTGTTCCATTGAAAGACCGGTAACAGGATTACCCGAATTAACTATAACAGCTATTCCGTTCCTTGCAATTGCTTTTTGGGACAGCATTTCGTTTTCATAATCTGCAAATTCGCGTGAGGACATTGCAAAATCGCATTCACCTCGTATAGCAGAGTTAAGTCCGTCCGATGAATCCGTTGATATTCTCGTCCACGATTTGCCTCCATATAAACCTAGTTACTTATATTATAACGAATTTGTGTAAAATGCGAAATCACGGTTTTGTATAATTTATGTTAAGAGATCCGCACTAAAGCGTATTTGGATTTCTTCCGTTTTTATTTCTTCTCAGCATATTATGTAGTGATTTTATGTACACGCTTTAAATCGAAAAATGGGAACTGCCAGTTCGACAGTCCCCATTTCAGATATTATTCAGACAAGGCTCCTTATGTTACGGGAGTATCTAAGGAAACGCTGATTAAATCAAATTCGCCCCGTTCAAACCCGCATACTCACGCGGCTGAATTTGATACGCTTCGCTTTAATCAGCGTGTCCCTAATAAGGACGGAGGCGTTGCAGAGATAGTATCGTATGATTCAGTGAACAATAACGTATGTTGAATAATCCAACATATATGCTAATTTTTACTTTTCTTTTACCAAATCGTGATAGACAGACCTGCCCATTTAAGCTATACTGATACAGTAACCTAGGGAAACGCTGATTAAACCAAATTCGCCCCGCTCAAACCCGCATACTCACGCGGCTGAATTTGGTACGCTACGCTTTAATCAGCGTGTCCCTAGAGTTATGACAAATAACAAAGCAAGGAGAATTTTTTATGAAAAAATCAGTTTTGAGAGGTATTTCGCTCTCTGCCGCGATTATGATTACACTCGGCACTATGGCTTATGCTGAAATACCCTCAGACGGTCAGACAAGCGCAGAAACGTTCGCTGCAAATGCAGGTCTTACTTCACAGTGGGAGAGCTGGAAAACAGCCTGGGAAACCGAAAAGACCGACTGGACAGACGTTTCCATCACCCCCGGTTCCAACGAAACCGAGCTTAACTTCGCGTGGTACTCCAAAAATCAGAATGTGAAGTTTGTAGTCAGCGCCGATACGGACGCCACCGGTCCCAGCGCAGACGGAAGCTATTATGTTTTCAGTTATTCTGAGGAAATAAATGGCGTTGCCGATGAGGAGATTGTTCAGGACGGAGAACAGTACTACGCTTGCAAGGCTACAGTAACAGATCTCAAGCCCGGAGTTTACACCTATCAGATCGATGACAATGAACCTGTGTCGTTCACGGTTCAGGATCCTTCCGAGGGATTCAGCTTCATCTTTGTCGGAGACCCCCAGATCGGTTCTTCCAATTCCATGAAGGGCAGCAAGGTGACTGACGAGGAGTCTGCGGCTGCTTTCTATGCAGCACAGTCCGATGCGGTAAGAAGCGACGCTTTCAACTGGAACAACACCCTCAACACTGCTCTTAAGACGAGCGCTGACGCAAGCTTTGTGCTCTCAGCAGGCGACCAGATCCAGTGCCGTAAGAAGGACGCTCCCGCCAATAAAACAGATAATACATACTCCGAGATCGAGTACGCAGGTTTCCTTAGTGCAGACGCTCTGAAATCTCTCCCGCTTGCACCTACCGTCGGTAACCACGATTCAACTACCGTAAACTACACCTACCACTTCAACACCCCGAACAACAGCGAACTTGGCTCTAACGGAATCGTAGGCGGCGACTACTGGTTCACATACGGAAACGCACTGTTCCTTATGCTGAATACGCAGGATACCAACACCGCAGAGCACCGTCAGTTTATTGAGCAGGCAGTAGAGGCAAATCCCGACTGCAAGTGGAGATTTGTAACTCTCCACCAGGATATCTACGGTTCAGCTGAGCACTCCAATGAACCCGAGATCACTAATCTCAGATACGAACTCGTACCCTACTTTGAGGAGTTTGATATCGACGCAGTATTCACCGGTCACGACCACGCTTATTCCAGAAGCTATATTCTCAATGGCGGTCAGAAGAGCAACACCTACTACGATGATAATGAAGATGAATACGATGAAATGTTCGAATTTGATATCGATGGTGCCGCTGACGACAGCACTGTATACACCGCCTATGGAATGATCGAGTCCGACACCGACGACAGTAAGCAGAAGGCATATCTCGAATACCTCGCAGCGATCGAGGACAAGAATGCAATAGATAATACCACTGCCGAAATCGCAGAGAATCCTGAGGGAATCCTTTATATGACTGCAAATTCCTCGTCCGGCAGCAAGTACTATGACCTCACATCCAGAATGCAGTCTTACGTTGCAAGCAGATGGCAGGAGGATGTTCCCACCTACTCTGTGGTTGAACTGACCGACACTACATTCACCATCAACACTTACAGAACCGATACCAACGATAAGATTGATACAGAATTCAAGATTGTTAAGGACTCTGAAACCAACACCGAGGACGCTAACACCGAGGACACCAACACTGAGGGCACCAACACTGAGGGCACCAGCGGCGAGGACGGAAATAAAGCCAACCCCGATACCGGCGCATCAAGTGTAGCAGCAACATTCGGACTTCTTGGCGCAGCAGCGGCATTTGTTGTACTTGGTACAAAGAAAATAAAGAAGTAAGTTTTGAGGATAATGCAATGTCGAATGAGAAACATAAGTTTTCATCGGCAATAGCGGGAAGATGCTGCATCGCAATCGGGTGCATCATCTTCTTCGTTTTTTTGTGCCGATTGAACCAGATTGAGAAAGTGCCGCTTCTGTCAACCGAGGGAAGGACCTTTGAAAAAGCGGTTGTTACCGAAGTTATCAAGGATAATCTTGAGGAAAGCGGACTCCGTGTGGGAAATCAAATTGTCGCCCTGAAAATACTAAGCGGTGATTTTCGCGGAGAAGAAGTGACCGCTAACAGCGCTTCGGGCTATCTGTATGGTGCAGCCTGTGAAAAGGGATTGTATGTCACCGCTGTGGTAAATGAATCAAATGGAGAACTTGTTGCCTCGGTGTATGGTTATTATCGCTCTCCGGTGCTTTATGCTTTTGTGGTGGTTTTTCTGCTTGCGATCTGGCTTATCGGCGGAAAAAAGGGATTGTTCTCCGTGATTGGTCTGGTGTTTACATTTGTGTGCATTGTCTGGCTGTTTTTGCCGATGGTCTACAAAGGCTTCTCCCCATGTCTGGCGGCGGTACTGGTGTCCGTTCTGGTGACGGTAGTGAGTATGTATATGATAGGCGGCGCAACTAAAAAAACGCTCTCCGCTATTGTAGGTACTGCCTGCGGAGTTATCATATCGGGTCTGTGTGCAATGCTGGTAGGAAAGCTCAGCCACATTTCCGGCTACAACGTCTCCGATGTCGAGAATCTCATATACATTGAGGATATGACCGGAATTCAAGTTGGAGAATTGATGTTTGCAGGGATAATTATAGCATCGCTCGGCGCTGTTATGGATGTGGGGATGTCGGTTTCTTCCACTATTCAGGAAATCAGCGACAAGAATCCCGAGCTTAGCTTTAAGGAACTCTTTCGTTCGGGGATTAATGTCGGACGGGATATGATGGGAACAATGTCGAATACACTTATTTTGGCATTTACAGGCGGTTCAATCAACACCCTGATTTATATGTATTGCTACGACTATTCATCAAGACAGATTATGAATATGAACGACTTTGCGATTGAGTTAATCCAAGGCATTTCCTCCAGTATGGGCGTGGTGCTGACCGTGCCGATTGTATCGCTTTTTGCAGCTTGGATTTTAAAGAAAAAAAGCACTGATTGATTCGCCGTGGCAGCGTGGCACTAATGAAAACACCAATGGTCTGCTGCGTCAGTTTTTCCCGAGAGGCACTTCTTTTGCCGATATTTCCGATGAAGAATTGCAATTCGTTGTTGAGCTGATAAACAACCGTCCCAGAAAACGCTTGAATTACCTTACGGTATCTGCAATAGACACGCTTTTTCATAGGTGTATGCTTCTATTCTATTGTAAAGAAAAAGGACACCTTTCGTCGAAAAGCGTCCTTCATATTAGTTGGGGTATGGTCTGCTTTGTTTATGCCACACAGTTTTTCTTTTTGTAATTTAGATTTACGACTATATCCCTTAGCTGTCCCCTGTAATCAGAGGGTGTTCCTATTCCCATAATATGGGTTATGGGTAACCATGGTGGAGCCGAGGGGAATGTCCCACAGCCCGGAAACTATCACACTGAATGTGCAAAATAAACTTATTCTTTTCTATATTCTACACCATATCTCCTGATATGTCAAGTACCCGACAGTTGAACGATATGCTCACACAGAATAATACTTCTGCGAACGGCTGCCCGGGTTCTTTGGGTCGGTAAGTGCAAGCTTACCACTTTCGACAAGCGGCTCAACATACCGCTTTATGCCGTAAGTCATTGACTTTATCCCCAGAAACTCAGCAAGCTCTTTTCTGGTTCTTGGAGTGCGGCAGAATTCCAGAATCTCAGCCGTCTTTCCGTCATCTGCATGGGATATCACAGCATTTCTCAGGCACACCCTGAATTCACCGTGTATTGCAGTAAATTCAGGCTCCGGGTGGCTTGCGGACTTCATCTCACGGCGTATCGTGGGTATACCTGAGTAGCGGTTCTCTGTCACCTGCATGACTTCCAGCGCGTTTGCGAGCACAGGGTTGCGGGTGTCCGGCTGTGCGTTTCCAAGCATATCTATACTTAGTCGCCCGTAAAGTCCGCCGGGATTTCTTACTTCAAGTCGGTCAGAAAACACAATGAGCTGCACCGGCATTCCCTCGGTGTGAATACTGTAATCTCTGTGTACCAGCGCATTCAGAATGACCTCTCTGACAGCGTTCATCGGATAATCCGGAATATCTGTGCGCTTTCCGTCCTTGTCAATAACTGTGCGTACCCGAGTATTTGCACGGACGAAGTTCATTGCACCGTCAAGCATTTCCGGAATGGTACCCTCGATCCTCTTGTTGTCCGAAAAACGCGAACCATCAGGTTGTGGCTCGCAGTATTCTGTCCCCTGCACCGCTGTCGCAATTATTCCAAGCTGCGGAAAGAACGCCTGTGGGTAAAGTCCCCATAACAATTCAGCAGCAAGGGTCGGCTTTTCCTCACGGACAACACTCATCAGCTCCATTATCTGCCGGTCGGAAAGCTGCGCCAGATTGGGTTTGTTCTCTTTCAGACGGAACAGGTAGCTGTCAAGCCTGGTCGTGTTAAGCGAAGATATGTCCGCTCTCTCCACTGGCCGTATATCGTCCTGATACTTTTTGCGGTAGGCTTCATAGCTGTATATTTCGTATTCCGTCAT
>CAMAGG010000043.1 GCA_945833805.1 uncultured Clostridia bacterium
CGTGTCGCACTTTGGGGCAACTGCGCAAACGTCCTGTTTGCGCCCTCTCCCCTTTCCCCCTTGTCCGGTTTTTCACGGATACAGAGTGAAAGATACTTCGACTGGGGAAACGTGCGCTGCCGACGGCATTCAGCCCCACTCATTCGGGCAGGTTGTTTTGCGAATAATCAAGACTTTTTGGGGCTTCGCCCCTTACACCCGTTATTATCTTAATTGTTTGTTGAATACCGCCGTTGATATACCCACGGATAAATGTAACATCTCAAAAGGCGGAATGCGTGTCGAGGCACTCGACAAATTACAATTTACCGCTATGGCGCTGCAAAAAAAGCAGCGCCGCTTTGTTTTGTTATGGGGCACATCTAAAAACCATAATGACTCAGATGAGGTGCTAAGGAATTAGCCGGTGGTTTTTATAGGTGACCTATGGTCTTACCTCCGGCGGAAGAAATCCGTAAAGCTCCGCGTAGCTGTCGTATTCATCGTCCCCGGAAACCGCCGGAATAAGCCCTGTGCAGTCCCCGGCGCTGCTGATGTTCATTGTCGGATCCTGAAGCGTCTGCGCTTCCTCCGGACGTTCGGAGGGAGGATATGGATAATCGCTCATATTCACAACTCCTTTCAGCGGTAGTATCTGCCGTATCCGACGGATTATTGCCGGAAAATATTGCGCAATGTAATAAAAAAATCTTCAAAACCATGTTTTTCTGCATAGATTAAGGTTGACAAACAGCCTGTAACAGAGTATAATATAATATGAGTATTTATATTCAGCAATGAACTTTTTTTACAGAAAGGGATATACAAATAAAATGGGTTTATTCAAATCATTGTTCGGCACATACTCCACTAAGGAGCTTAAAAGAATTGAGCCGATAAAGCAGGCAGTGCTTGATCTGGCGGACAAGTATTCCGCCATGTCGGATCAGGAGCTTAAAGCTCAGACCGGTATCTTAAAGGACAGGCTTGAAACAGGAGAAACACTTGACGATATCCTGCCGGACGCATTCGCGGTATGCCGCGAGGCTTCCACAAGAGTTATCGGTATCCGTCATTATCCTGTGCAGATCATCGGCGGCATCGTTCTTCATCAGGGACGTATCGCAGAGATGAAGACCGGTGAGGGCAAGACCTTCGTGGCGGCGCTCCCCTCCTACCTTAACGGACTTACCGGAAAAGGCGTACACATCGTAACCGTCAACGACTATCTGGCAAAGCGCGACAGCGAGCTTATGGCAAAGGTCCACAGATTTCTGGGACTTACCGTAGGTCTGATCACCCATGATATGGACAACGACCAGCGCCGCGCCGCGTATGCCTGCGATATCACCTACGCGACAAATAACGAACTTGGCTTCGACTATCTGCGCGATAATATGTGCATCTACAAGAAAGACAAGGTTCAGCGCGCGCCGAATTTCGCGATCGTGGACGAGGTGGACTCTATCCTCATAGACGAGGCGAGAACTCCGCTTATCATTTCCGGACGCGGCGACAAGTCCACCGACCTCTATGAAAAGGCAGACAAGTTCGCAAAGACCCTCACCATGAACAAGGTCGCAGAGCTTGACGACAAGGAGGACTACGAGGGCAACTTCGACGGCGATTACCTTATAGATGAAAAGGCTAAGACCTGCAACCTGCTGCCCCCCGGCGTTGCAAAGGCGGAGAAATACTTCGGAGTCGAGAACCTCATGGATCCGGAAAACACCACGCTGCTCCACCACATCAATCAGGCTATCCGGGCAAACGGTATCATGAAGCTTGATGTTGACTATGTGATAAAGGACGGCGAGATCGTCATTGTTGACGAGTTCACCGGACGTCTGATGTTCGGACGCCGCTACAACGACGGTCTGCATCAGGCTATCGAGGCAAAGGAGGGTCTTAAGGTAAACCGCGAAAGCAAGACCCTTGCAACGATCACGTTCCAGAACTTCTTCCGTCTGTATGACAAGCTGTCCGGTATGACCGGTACCGCTATGACAGAGGAATCCGAGTTCCGGCAGATATACAGCCTTGACGTAATCGAGATCCCCACCAACAAGCCGGTTATCCGTACCGACAATCAGGATCAGATCTACAAGAACGAGCGCGGCAAGTTCAAGGCGGTCTGCGATCAGGTAGAGGAATGCCACAAGAAAGGTCAGCCGGTGCTTGTCGGTACTGTCACCATCGAGAAGTCCGAGCTGGTATCAAAGCTGCTCAAGGCAAGAGGAATAAAGCATCAGGTGCTGAACGCGAAGAACCACGAGAAGGAAGCGGAGATCGTAGCGCAGGCAGGCAAGAAGGGCGCGGTAACTATCGCCACCAACATGGCTGGTCGTGGTACGGATATCAAGCTTGGCGGTAACGCGGAGTATCTGGCGATCCACGAAATGAGAAAGCTGGAGTACCCGGAAGAGATCATTCAGGAGGCTACCGGCTTTGCTGAAACCGACAACGAGGAGATACTTGAGGCAAGAAGAAAGTATCAGGAGCTGAACAAGAAGTTCGAGGATCAGATCGCCCCCGAAGCCGACGAGGTACGCGCGGCAGGAGGTCTGTTCATAATCGGTACGGAGCGTCATGAATCCCGCCGAATCGACAATCAGCTCAGAGGACGTGCGGGACGTCAGGGCGACCCCGGCGAGAGCCGCTTCTATATTTCCCTTGAGGACGATCTTATGAGATTGTTCGGCGGCGACCGGGTGCAGAAGTTCATGGAAACCATGAATTTCGAGGAGGATATGCCGATCGAGGCTTCCTTCCTCTCCAGCGCGATAGAATCCGCCCAGAAGAAGATAGAGGGCAGAAACTTCTCGATCAGAAAGAACGTCCTCGACTTCGACGACGTTATGTCTCAGCAGAGAGCGACGATCTACTCTCAGCGCTCAAAGGTGCTTGACGGCGAGGACGTAAGCAGGAACATTCAGGATATGATGAACAAGTCCATTGAGGACGCAGTAAATATGTACTGCTCCGATACCGTTGCAGAAAACTGGAATCTGGACGGTCTTCGTTCTCACTTCCTCAATCTGTATGTAATGGACAGCGATCTGCGCTACACCACCGAGGAGCTTAACACCCTTGAAAAGAAGGATATCATCGACTTCCTCAAGGAAAGAGGAACATTGATCTACAAGACCCGCGAATCAGAAATGGGCTCAGAAGCAATGCGCGAGGTAGAGCGTATCTGCCTGCTCAAGACGGTTGACCGCCACTGGATGGATCATATCGACGCAATGGAGGAGCTGAAGCGCGGAATTTACCTCAGAGGCTACGGTCAGAAGGATCCCGTTGTGGAATACCGCTTTGAGGGCTTTGCGATGTTCGATGAAATGATCGCGGCTATCCGTGAGGAAACAGTGAGAATGGTGCTGACTATTCCGGTAAGGATACAGCGTCCTCTCCAGCGCGAGCAGGTGATGCAGCCCGACGCGCCCAATGCCGGCTCGCATACCCCTTACAGAAATCCCAACAAGAAGATCGGCAAAAACGATCCCTGTCCCTGCGGAAGCGGCAAGAAGTACAAGAACTGCTGCGGCAAGGACGAATGATCCTCATTGATAATTTGTATTCAGCGGGAGGGAACATTGACCCTCCCCTGAATTAAAAGCACCGCTTTTTCTCAGAACCAAGCCCGATCCGCCGAAAGGAGCAGGAAAGCAAATCAGCATGAATGTTTTGATAGTATACTGTCACCCAAGCAGCAACAGCTTTACCTTTCGTGTAAAGGAGTCCTTTGCAAAGGGTGCCAAAGACGGCGGAAACAACGTTGAAATATCAGATCTGTATGCCGAGTGCTTTGATCCGGTGATGTCTCCGCAGGAATACCGCCGCGAGGCTTTCTATGATGAAAGTCTGGATATCCCGCAGGACGTTATAAAACAGCAGGAAATGGTGAACCGCGCAGACTGTATCGCTTTCATCTACCCGGATTTCTGGACGGCTGCCCCGGCAATGCTGGAGGGGTGGTTTCAGCGGGTGTGGACTTACGGATATGCCTATGGCGGCAGTCCGAAGATACATCTGAAAAAGGCGCTGTTTCTGGTAACAATGGGCGGATCGCTCAAAGACGAGATCAGAAAAGAGCAGCTTGAGGCAATGAAATCGGTGATGATAGGCGACCGAATGCATAACCGCGCTGCGGAATGTGAAATGCACGTTTTTGACGAAATGACCCGCGGTTACGGAAACGATGAAAACAGGAGCGAGCGTATCACGCGCTTTGTCAGACAGGCATACGAGATAGGCTTCAATCTATAACAATATCTGCGGCAGATCCCGCAGAAAATTTTACTCTAAAAGGACGAAAAACAAATGAAAAGAGAAGAATTTGTACAGGAGCTGACCGAGGACATAATTCCTTTCTGGAACAAGCTCAGAGATGACGAAAACGGCGGCTTCACCGGATTTATGGACAGTTCGCTCAACGTTGACAAAAACGGCGAAAAGGGCGTTATCCTGCATTCCAGAATACTGTGGTTCTATTCCAACGCATACATCGAGCTTAAAGACGAAAAGCTGCTGGACAACGCAAAGCACGCTTATGAGTTCCTGACGGAAAAGTGCCTTGACAAAGAGTACGGCGGAGTATACTGGAGCATGAATGCGGACGGCACAGTGAAAGAGGACATCAAGCACACCTACTGTCAGGCGTTCTTTATCTACGCTCTGTCCAGCTACTACCGCGCGAGCGGCGACAGCAACGCGCTGAAGCTTGCCTATGAGGTAATGGAGCTGGTGGAGAAGAACTCCACAGACGATGTGGCTTATCTTGAAAAGATGTCGAGGGACTGGAAGACCGAGCTTGCCAACGACGAGCTTTCCGAAAACGGACTTATGGCTGACAAGACCATGAACACCACCCTTCATATGATGGAAGCCTACACCGAGCTTTATCTTGCGGACAAAAGCCCGAAGGTACTGGAGCGGCTGAAATTCCAGCTTGAGCTTACATACGATAAGATCTTCGACAAGCAAGGAAATAAGCTGCTGGTATTCTTCGACAGGAACATGGACGTTATCGGCGACATTCACTCCTATGGTCACGATATCGAGGCGACATGGCTTATCGACCGCGCCTGCGAGGTGATCGGCGACCCGGAGCTTACCGCGAAATTCGCCGGAATGAACAGCAGGATCGTCAGAAATATTGCGGATATCGCTTACGACAAGCCCTCCGGCTCTCTGCTCAACGAGCGCGACGGCAGCAAAATAAACACATGGCGCATCTGGTGGGTTCAGGCAGAGTCAGTCATCGGCTTCATGAATGGCTATCAGAAGGGCTACGGCGGCAAGGAGTATTTCGAGATCTCCTCCAATGTGTGGAAGTTCATTCAGGAGCATATCGTGGACAAGCGCCCCGGCGGCGAGTGGTATTCTCAGGTCGATGAAAACTGGAATTACGCGCCGTTCAAACCGGAGGTAGATCCGTGGAAATGCCCCTACCATAACGGAAGAATGTGTCTGGAAATGATGCGCAGACTGGCTGCAAACGGCTGAGCGATTCGGAATAAGTGAGGTCAATTCCCCTATGAAAAAAGCTGCAATTGCGGTTTTACTGGCATTTTCAATATGCCTTACCGCCTGCTCCGGAAAAGAAAGCGCTGACGCGGAGATACAGCTGCCGATCTACGGCGCTGAGGAAATACAATATGAGATCGCCGAGGCAAAGTACATGGATCTCTCAGAAACCGAGGGCATGGGAGTTTCTATCGGCTATCCCTATGCGGTATACCTCACCTACCCAGCGAACGCTCAGGTAGTGTCCTTTAACGCGCTTAAGGGAAGAAAAGTGACCGAGGGAGAGATCCTGGCAGAGCTTGATTCCTCGGAGCTGGACTATGATATCAACAATCAGCAGACAATAGTCAACGCCGCCTATCAGACCTCCCTTTCCGGGAGCAGGTCAGATCAGCTTCAATATGAGATTGAAAAGATGAAGCTGGATATGATGCTTGAGGAAAAGGACTCATATATCATAAAAGCGCCATTTGACGGAATAATCACCCAGACCGCGGCAGTGTCGGAAGGCTCATCAGTGAAATCCGGCGCTTTGTGCTGCGCAATATCGGAGATCGAAAAGGTGGAGATCTACCTGGACGGCAGCGGGGCTTCACAGTTCCGCTACGGTCAGGAGGTTCAGGTGAAGATCGACAACGATATGTACGACGCTGTCGTGACGGAGGCTCCGGATATAGCGCCGGCAACGGCTTACGGCAGTTCTGCCGGCAGAGCCGTTTTCGACCTCGGCGATGAAACAATGGCTGAGGTCGTCGCAGAAAAGCAGATGGCGATTGCTGCGGGGTGGGCAACGGTTTATGTCACCACCGAGCGAAAGAATGTGCTTGCAGTGCCGGATTCCGCGGTCAAGACCACCGGTACAGAAAGCTATGTCACGCTGTTGGACGGCGAGGAGCGCTACAAGCTCAAAGTCACCAAAGGAGCAAGCCTCGGCGGCTATACCGAGATAGTCAACGGAATTTCCGAGGGAGATGTAGTGATCGCCGAGGGAAGCGGATTGTTCACCGATATCGGGAGCACCGGAAAAACCGGCGGTCAGAATAACGCCGGGGACTTTGGTCAGAACAACGACGATCAGATGGAATTCCCCGGAAACGGTGAAGCACCTCCGGAGCGCCCGGACAGGAATCGCGAAGGACAATAATCATAAAGCGCCTGCATGCAGGCGCTTTTTTGTGCCGCAATTTACAGACTTTTGACATAATAATAAAAAAATCTGCTTTTTACAAAATAATCATTGACATATCGACGTTTTTAAGATAAACTAATATACAGAATGCGCCGGCAGCGCATAATAAATCCGAAAAAGGAAGAGTGATAGATGGAAAATATTATAAGCCTGCGGAATATTGTCGTTGAGTTTGACGGCGAAAAGATATTGAAGAACATTGATCTTGACATAAAGGACAAGGAGTTTGTGACGCTGTTAGGCCCCTCCGGCTGCGGAAAAACCACGACGCTGCGGATCATCGGCGGATTTCTCACTCCCTCCTCCGGCGACGTCATGCTCGACGGCAAGCGCATAAACGACCTGCCGCCCCACAAGCGGGACGTAAATACCGTGTTCCAGAAATACGCGCTGTTCCCGCACCTGAACGTTTACGATAATATCGCGTTCGGACTGAGAGTAAAAAAGGTCGGCGAAAAGGAGATAGTAAGGCGCGTCGGGGAAATGCTGGAGCTTGTGAACCTCACCGGATTTGAGAAGCGTTCAATACAGCGGCTTTCAGGCGGTCAGCAGCAGCGTGTTGCTATCGCAAGAGCGCTGGTGAACCACCCGAAAATACTGCTTCTGGACGAGCCGCTGGGCGCACTGGATCTGAAACTGCGCAAGGAAATGCAGACGGAGCTTCGCAAGATACAGCAGGCTCTGGAGCTTACCTTTGTGTATGTCACCCACGATCAGGAGGAAGCACTCACCATGAGCGACACCGTTGTGGTAATGAACAACGGTCATATCCAGCAGATCGGCTCTCCCATAGATATCTACAACGAGCCGGTAAACGCATTCGTTGCGGACTTCATCGGCGAAAGCAACATCGTGAACGGCTGTATGCCGCAGGACTGCCTTGTGGAGTTCGCCGGAAAGCGGTTCGAGTGCGTTGACAAGGGCTTCGGCAAAAATGAAACCGTGGACGTGGTTATCCGCCCTGAGGACGTCAAGGTGATTCCGGCGGATCAGGCGCAGCTCACCGGTATCGTGGAATCTGTGGTGTTCAAGGGTGTGCATTATGAAATGACAGTGGACTGCGTGGATCACAAGTGGCTGATACATTCCACAAAGGCAGAGCCTGTGGGAAGTCTGATAGGAATGACGGTCGATCCCTTTGATATCCACATCATGAAAAAGACAAAGCCGGAAACCGCCTATCCGGAGCTTTCGGGAGGGAATACGAATGAAAAAGCTTAAAGCCCTCGCGTTTCCTTACCTTGTGTGGATGGTGGTATTTATTGTAGTTCCGCTGCTTATGGTGTGCTATTTTGCGTTCACCGACGAGGAGGGGCATTTCACACTGGACTACATCGCCAATGTGGGGCAGTACACTAATATTTTCGTGCGCTCTATCTGGCTCGCGGTAATTGCTACGTTGATCTGTCTTGTGGTGGCATATCCGATATCGTTCATTCTGTCACGCATGAAAAAACACCAGCAGGGTACAATGCTTATGATAGTGATGCTGCCCATGTGGATGAACTTCCTGCTGAGGACTTACGCGTGGATGACGCTGCTCGGAAACAACGGAATAATCAACACTATCTTCGGATTTTTCGGGCTTGGTCCGTTCAAGCTGATAAACACCGAGGGCGCAGTGGTGCTTGGCATGGTCTACAACTACCTGCCGTTCATGATACTGCCGCTGTATTCCGTCATGGTGAAGATCGACAAGAGCCTTATTGAGGCTGCGTCGGATCTGGGCTGCAATCCTGTTTCGGTGCTGTTCCGGGTGATAGTTCCGCTGTCCGTGCCGGGGATCATGTCGGGAGTTACTATGGTATTCGTGCCGGCGATCAGTACGTTTATCATCTCCAGAATGCTGGGCGGCGGATCTAATCTGCTTATCGGCGACCTGATAGAAATGCAGTTCCTCGGAAATGCGTACAACCCGCATCTCGGCGCCGGAATTTCGCTGGTGCTTATGGTCATTATCCTTGTAATAATGACTATAATGAATCAGCTTAACCCGGACGATCAGGTGCTTATTTAAGGGGGTAGCGGAATGAAAGGAAAAGGCTTTGCAAAGGTATACATGGGACTTGTGCTGATGTTCCTGTATGTGCCGATATTTGTGCTTATAGTTTTCTCGTTCAACGAAACAAAGAGCCGCTCGGTGTTCAGCGGCTTCACCCTTGAATGGTACGAAAAGCTGTTCAGAAACGAGGTAATAATCTCCTCTCTGGTAAACACGCTCATAATCGCGGTCATTGCAAGCATTGCTGCGACCGTTCTGGGAACGCTTGCCGCGATCGGTATAAACTCCATGCGGAAAGTCCCTAAGTCTATCGTAATGAACATCACGAATATCCCGATAGTAAATCCGGAGATTGTCACCGGTGTGTCGCTCATGCTGCTTTTCGTGTTCTTTGCAGCGAGAATGAACCTTGAGTTCGGATTTGTGACGCTTGTCATCGCGCATATTACCTTTGACGTGCCGTATGTCATTCTGAACGTAATGCCGAAATTCCGGCAGATGGATCCGAATTTGTTTGAGGCGGCGCAGGATCTGGGATGCAGTCCTTTCACGGCGCTGAGGAAAGTAATTCTTCCGGAAATAATGCCGGGTGTTGTCAGCGGATTTCTGATGTCATTCACCTTTTCGCTGGACGATTTTGTAATCAGCTACTTCACCAGCGGCTCAACCTCCCAGACGCTGCCGATAACCATTTACTCAATGACCCGCCGCAAGATATCGCCGGAGATAAACGCCTTGTCCACGCTGATATTCCTGACGGTGGTGATCGTGCTGGTAGTCAAGAATATCATCGAAAACCGGCAGGCGCGGAATAAAACTAACGGAGAGTCAGAATGATGAAAAATAGCATAAAAAAGCCGTTTTGCGCGATCGTATGCGCCGCTCTGCTCACCGGCTGCGCAGCAGGCTCGCAGGAAGACGTTTCCCCGGAGGAAGCGGAAGGAACTGAGCAGCAGACGCTTACGGTAGAGGATATGGAATACTACACCCGGTTCAAGGGTCAGGATATCTCGATAAACGTATACAACTGGGGCGAGTACATCTCCACCGGAAGCGAGGAGGGAACGCTGAACGTCAACCTGGAATTCACAAAGCTCACCGGTATCAAGGTGAATTACACCAACTACGCCACCAACGAGGAGCTTTACGCGAAGCTGAAGGGCGGCGGAGCAAATTACGATGTGATAATCCCGTCGGACTACATGATATCCAAGATGATAAAGGAGGATATGCTCCAGCCGCTGGATTTCGACAATATCCCGAATTTCAAATACATTATGCCGAGCTTTGTTGATCCCGCCTATGACGAGGATAATCTCTATTCCGTACCCTACACATGGGGTACTGTGGGAATAATTTACAACACCACCCAGATAGATATCCCGGAGGAGGATATCGACTGGGATATACTGTGGAACGAGGACTATGCCGACCAGATACTGATGTTTGACAACCCGCGGGACGCATTCGCCATTGCGGAAATTATGATGGGGTATTCCCTCAACACCGAGGACGAGGTGGAGCTTACCGCAGCCGCAAACAAGCTCAAGGAGCAGAAAAGCGTGGTTCAGGCGTATGTCATGGACGAGATCTTCGACAAAATGACGGCGAACGACGCGTGGATCGCTCCCTACTATGCCGGGGACGCGCTGACTATCCTTGAGGAAAACGAGGATCTGGCTTTTGTAGTCCCAAAGAGCGGCACAAATCTGTTTGTGGACGCAATGTGCATTCCCGCCGGCGCAAAGCAGAAGGAAGCAGCGGAGATGTATATAAACTTCATGTGCGAGCCGGATATAGCCTATGCGAATATAGACTACATCTGCTATTCCACCCCCCACAGCGCGGCGTATGAAATTCTTGACGAGGAAACAAGGAACGACCCGGTTTCCTATCCCGGCGACGAATATCTGGACGAGAACACCACAGTGTTCGTCAATCTGTCAGACGAGGCAAACCAGCTTATGCAGACCCTCTGGACGGATATGAAGTCCGCAGAGAACGATACTCCCAACCGCTGGATAGTTCCGGTGTTCCTGCTGCTGTGTCTGGGACTGATCGTGTTCACGCTGGTACGCAGGCATATCAAGAGCAAGAAGGATATTTACTGAGGATATCAGATTTTCCCGAAAAAGAGAAAAAAGTCCCCTCAAAGCCCTTGACAAAGCAAAATATTTCTGATATAATGGTGTAGTTAAGGCTAAAAAAGCCATTAACCCCTTTCTCGTGCAATACCGCGCGGGATATATATCCATAAGGAGGTGCTATACAAATGGCAAAGTTATCTGAAAAGTATGAGGCGATAATCGTTTTCTCTCTGAAGAAGACCGAGGACGAGATCAAGGCGCTTGTAGCTAAGTTCGCTGACCTCATTCAGGCAAACGGCACACTCACCAACACTGATGAGTGGGGCAAGAAGAAGCTCGCTTACGAGATCAACTACGAGGGCGAGGGCTACTATGTACTCTACAACTTCGAGTCCAAGCCCGATTTCCCCATGGAGCTTGAGCGTATCATCAACATCACTGACGGCGTTCTGCGTTCCATCGTTGTTCTCGCACAGGGTCAGTAATTCCCGATGAAGCAACTACTGTAATTATCGATCTGGAGGTGTCATAATGTACAATAAGGTTATTCTTATGGGCAGAATTACCCATGATTTAGAGCTTAAAACTACCCAAACCGGTATAAATGTTTGTACTTTCAGCATTGCTGTTGACAGACGCTTTTCCGGCAAGGGAGAAGAAAGAAAGTCCGATTTCTTTAATATTGTTGCATGGCGCCAGCAGGCTGAATTTGTATGCCGCTATTTCGGCAAGGGCAAAATGATCCTCGTTGAAGGCGAGCTTCAGACGCGCACCTATGTTGATAAAAACGGCAGCAATGTAAAAGTCACAGAGATAATTGCAGACCGCATCTCATTCACCGGCGAAAAATCACAGGGCGGCTCGTATAACGATTATGCCGCGTCTGTACCGTCCTCAGCGCCTGCGCCCGCTCCGGCTGCCCCGCAGTCCCCGGCGAGTGATTTCAGCTCCGCTGCGTCCGACGACGACTACCCGTTCTAAGCAACAATAATCCGTTTTACCTGAATAATAAAGGAGGTTCAGTATCATGGCTGAAAAGTTTGAAAGACCGGCTCACGCTGTAAAGCGTCCCAGAAAAAAGGTTTGCCAGTTCTGCGTTGACCGTTCTGAATTCATTGATTACAAGGACGTTGCAAAGCTCAGAAAGTATATGACCGAGCGTGCAAAGATCCTTCCCCGCCGCGTAACCGGCTGCTGCGCTTATCACCAGAGAGCGCTCACAACAGCAGTAAAGAGAGCAAGACAGATCGCCCTCATTCCCTACACTGCTGAGTAATTTATCAGTAACACAATTTCCCCCGGAGTTTTCTCCGGGGATTTTGTTTGTTGAAAGAAAACCGCCCTCCCGGAAGTCCGGGAGGGCTTAGAATTCTTTTAAGCGTAAGTGCTTAACAGCGCACCGATATTATAGGTATAGCTCGGCGTGACCGTATTCGAGTAGGAAAACAGATTTCCCGTGCTTCCCTGAAGCCGCTCCACCTGCGCCGCCTTCTGGCTCACCTTTGAAGAAAAACCTCCTGTGCCAAAGGTGGACTTCAGCTCATAAGCCTTTATCCCATTCAGCTTGTCTTTGTCAAAGGTCAGCTTGTTGTCGCTGCCAACGGTAATTCCCGCGCGCCCCAGAGCGCTGCTGTACACCTTTGCAGTGTTCACCATAACAACGCCCTTCTGGAGCACCGACTGATTGTCGGACTCGCCCACAGCGCCGATAAAGCTGTTGTAGTCGTCCACGAAGTTCTGTATTTTCTTCGCCGCAGCCTCGGTATCCACCTCTCCGCCGAAATCCAGCGAATTCGCGAAGTTAGTCAGGTCATAGGAGGAATTCTCCGCCTTCATCGCCGCCGACTTCACGGAAACCGTCTGCTCCGCTTTCTCGCTTTCCTCCGCGTCCGGGAAGATCGACTTGTAAAGCTTGGTGTACTGCTCCTTGATGTAGTCGCTCTTGTTCCTAAGGATACCCTCCATTGCGTCGTTTACAGACGTCTTGGAGCTTGTTCCCGTCTCAAAGCTGCTCTTTGTGAACAGATTTGAAGACTCAACACCATACTTCGTGGAAACCTGCGCCATTCTGATCTGCGTCATTGCCATGCTGCCGATAGTTGCCATAATCACACCACCTTTCTATATTATCATACCCTTTCAGGAGTATTATGCAACCTTTCTCACTATCGCGATAGGAGTCTGCTGAGAGCACTGGTCAAGGGGATTGTCCTTGAACGCCTGAATGGGGAACTCGTCCGGCATATCCTTTCTCGGCTTTCCGAGGACGTTTGCGCCGATATCGTTCGCGTCAATGATGACAACGTCCACACCGAGGTGCTTCGTCAGCCTTGCTGCCACCTCGTCCGGCTTGTCGGGCGCCATCTTCGCATAGTGATTATACGGCGGCAGAGTATACTCGCACGGACCGTCGATCGCTCTCGCCTTCATTCCGCAGATGTTATAGAACACGCCCCGCTTGCCGAACAGCTTTCCTATCGCCGCGCAGAACGCAGCCCACAGCACCTTAGGCCTTCCCACCTCTCGAATGCAAAGCTCCATTGTTTCCGGCATTCCAAGACCAATGCCGTAGTTCGTCTTTACGACAAATCTGGACAGCAGCCTTGCCAGCCTTGAAACCTTTATCTCCTCGATCGGGAACGCGCGACCCTGAGAGATCGCAACGATCTTCTCCGACATGATTATCGTATCGCCGTCCTGAATGTAGTCCCTGACGTACTTATCAAGCACGTCCTCCAGCACGTCGTCCTTTGTGATAACATGGGTCTTCACCGGATATCTTGCGTATCTGCCGAAATCCGTGTCTATCTCAAGATTTTTGCCCTCGTTGGGCTGAAATGGCATTTCCATTGTTATTTTCCCCTTAGTTTTTATTGTCTGTAATTATACAACGAGTTTTAGCCCACACCATAAACCTTTCTGTATTCCTTCATCTTGTCAACATACTCAGCGCCGGGAATCACGCCCTTTTCAAGCGCGTCGATGATGTCGTTTATGGTCACGATGGAGTAAACCTTCACCCCGAACTCGTCATAAACTTCCTGAACCGCGGACTTATCAGAGGTCAGACCCTTTTCCATGCGGTCAACGGTGATTATCATGCCCTCAATGTCCACCTTAGCGGCTCCCATGAGCTTCGGAAGAACTTCTCTCAGAGCCTTTCCGGAGGTCATAACGTCCTCTATGATTACCACCTTTTCCCCGTCCTCAAGGGATTTGCCCACGAACATTCCGCCCTCACCGTGATCCTTGACCTCTTTGCGGTCGAAGCAGTAGTTCACGTCAACACCGAACTTGTTGTAAAGCGCGGTGCAGGCGGAAACCGACAGCGGGATACCCTTGTAAGCCGGACCGAACAGTGTCTGGGGCTTAAGCCCATTCTCGGTTATGCATTCTGCATAGAATTCACCCAGCTTTGCGAGCTGAGCGCCGGTCTTGTAGTTGCCGGCATTGATAAAGTAGGGCGCAAGCCTGCCGCTTTTCAGCGTGAATTCACCGAATTTCAGCACGCCGCTGTCCACCATGAATTTAATGAAGCTTTCTTTGTATGTCATTTAAGCGTTTCCTCCCGTAGAGCATACTATTTCATTTTTCTATATTATAGCACAGTTTAACGAATAATTCAAGTATTTTGCTTGACAAATACTGCTTAATTATATTATAATAGTCATAATAAAACCGAATGAACGGAGTGCGCTGAATGAAAAGCTTTTCCCGGATGCTGATACAGGACTTTGAAGAAAAAGCAAATCTCACCATGGCATTTATCTGCCGGATATTGACAGTGCTTTTGGTCGTGGCAATGGTACTCAACCTGCTCGGAGTATTCAAGATCAGCGGCGATATCTACCCCACTATCATAGTATCTGTCGTGATACTTCTCATCCCCACAGTGCTGTATAATATCCTCCATCTGAACTACTTATATGTACGGTATCTGGTGCTGACGCTGATAGTCCTCATGTCCGGGATCCTGTACTCTATTCTGTCATATCATGTCATTATAATGCTGGTTTTCCCGGTGGTCATCTCCTGCCTGTACTGCGATACCAAGAGCGTTATCTACGCTTCAGTGCTGAGTATCCCGGTGATGATCGCCGCCCACCTTATCGCATTCCAGCTCAAGGTAGTGCCGGACGAGCCTCTGGTCACACTAAATGGTGTGTGGCTGTACGGCATACTGCCGCGGGTGATCGAGTTCGCCGCAGTTGCAATAATCTGCATAACCACCGCCCAAAAGATCCAGAAGCTTATCCGTGGACTTGCCGAGAAAAACGACGCGCTCTATCAGGAGCAGGAAACCCTCGTGACCTCCCTTGCAGAAATGATAGAAGCGCAGTCGCAGGAAACCGGAAAGCACGTCAAGCGCGTGTCAGAATACACCCGTATCCTCTGCGAAGCCCTCGGCATGAGCGACGAGGAGGTATGGGAGGTCAGCAGCGCAGCCGCGCTCCACGACGTCGGAAAGATAATGGTGCCGCAGGATATAATCAACAAACCCGGCAGGCTCACCACCGAGGAATTCGAGATAATAAAGACCCACGTTTCCTACGGAAAGAAGCTGCTCGAGAAGTGTCAGGGCGAACTTATGCAGATCTCGGCGGATATCGCCTATCATCATCACGAACGTTATGACGGCAAGGGCTATATGGGAGTAAAGGGCGATGACATCAATCTCTACGCCCGGTGCGTATCAGTAGCCGATGTGTTCGACGCGCTGGTAAGCCGCCGCCCCTACAAAAAAGCGTGGAATCCTGAAGAGGCCAGAGAGGAGATCCTCTCCCAGCGTGGGAAGCAGTTCGACCCGCACATCGTGGATCTTTTTGAAGAAAACTACGACAAATTCCTGCAAATTCTCGAAAAATATCCGGACTCCGTCGAGTAGATCCCCTCTACCGCGCGTCAGGAAAACTGCAAATCAAATTTGTGTGTTTTGCAAAAATTCCCGGCTTTTCCCCTTGACATTTTTGTTATTTTGTTGTAAAATATAATTAGGCTTTTCTTACCGGACAGCTCCGGCAGAAATCAGCTTACGTTATCTTAATATCTATTGCAATATAGACATTATGGCGGTACTAATATATAATAAACAGGAAACCGTTACCTATGTGACCGTTCGAAGCTCCGGGGGGATCTTCTGCGGTCTGCCATGATTTTTCAGTGTTTTGCACTGTTTGATTAGATTTACGCAGCATAGAACTGCGATGAATATTCCGTTCCCGGAGGTGGAGCGGCTGTTTCATTTCCAAAAATTGTATATTATTCCCGCCGATTAATTAAAGGAGGGAAACGAAAGATGGATTTACCGATCGCGATAATCATCGCTGTTGCGGCATTCATCGTCGGCGCA
>CAMAGG010000044.1 GCA_945833805.1 uncultured Clostridia bacterium
GACGACCCGGAGATCGCGTTCGGAGTATGTATGGAAAACAGCGAATACAGTCGTCATGTCGCCTGCAACATAATCTCCGCATATATCACCGGAGAATTCAACCCTGTATATGACGAGGAGGGCAACGCAGTTTATCCTCTCGGCGAACCTCGAAAAACCAGCACCGCTGAATAAACTTAATGCCGCACTGAAAGCAGTGCGGCATTGTTATTATCTGAAACGCGGCGCCCGATCACCGCATTCTTTTCCCTCATTGGCTGTGCCTTACGGCGAGGGATCACATCAGATTTCCATAGAAGCGGTTGTTATACGTGATTAATGCGTAAAAAAGAGGAGGGATATTGGCAAAAATGTCCGCTTCATTTGTTCTTTCCGGGAAGTCCTCAACGGACTCCTCGTCCTTGAAGATACGTTCCTCCGGGATTTTCCGAAGAATCCCGCCGTTCATCAGCCCTTCTTGAGCTTGAACGACAGGCAGTCTGTGCACTGGCACATTGTGGGGTTAGCCTCGTGTGTGCCTACTTCGATCTTGTCGAGAGAGCAGTAGTCCTCGCTGCAGCAGTGGTGCTCGCAGTTGTGGATAGTGCAGCCGATGTGCTTGTTTGCAAATTCAGTTCCCATTTCAATTCATTCCTTTCAAAAGAAATAACTGCGGCTTTCGTTCTTTCCGTCTGCCGCAGTTATATTATCTGCGATTATTCTTTTTATATTCAAGCGGGAAAAAATTGGATTTTTCATACTTTAATTTTCTTTTATTATGGACAGCAATTCGTTACAATTGACACGTCCGATATGTTTGTTTTACATATTATATTCTGCTTTATCTAATATGTGAATGAAGAAAAAAGATATCAAATTATTGACATCTTCAAAATTTTGTGATATACTGAATTTGAATACAAAAACACCTAATTCAATTTACTTAAGGAGGATTATTATGAAAAAGGTTTTCTCTATTCTGTTAGCAATAATGATTGTGGCAAATATTTCCGTGCGTTCTTCTTATGCCGCTCCGGAAAGCGAGTTCAATGGAATAATTAATGAAGAATGCCAGACCAATGACATTTCATCAGATAATAATATCATAGAAAGTGTGATGGAAGATTTATATTCAGCGTTTGATTATGGTGATGAGGGTTATATATTTCCCGAGTGTTATGGAGGTTGTTATCTTTCAGAAGACGGAACACTTGTTGTTTTATCGAACGATATATCACAGTTAAAGAACGAATTCAATATTTTGTACTCTGCCGATCCAAGTATAGAACTTAGCGAAGTAGCATATTCTCGTAATGAGTTACAAGATATTGGGGATAGTTATTCTGATACGTTTTCAGATTATTATACTTATTATGTTGATGAAAAGTTGAATAAGGTTGTATTTACGGCATCAGAAACTGTATGCGATGAACACAACAGAATTGTTGAAGAAAAGGGTCTTCCGATAGTTTTCAAAACTGGTACTAGAGTAAATAATGACATTACAATGCGTCCAAGTAAATTATTAGGAAGTAGTGTTGGTTATTTTTCAAGTGGTGCAGTAGCAAATGATGCAAATGGAAACAATTATATAATTTCTTGCGGTCATGAACAAACGGTTGGTGATGTAATATCTTTTAATGGAGAACGTATAGGAGTCGTTAAATCAGTTCGTTATGCAAACAACCAAACGGGAGATTATTCCATTATTAAACTAGACAGCGGTAATAGTATATCTTGTCTTGTGAAGTTTGGTTCAGGTACTGAATATCTTGAGGCAGTAGGCGATATGTCTTGGACAAATTCTACCGGATATATGCAAGGTGGATATTCAAGTAATTTAGGTTATGCTCCCTTCAGTTTATCTGCAATTAATATCACCATTAATAGCGGAGGTGTGAAAATTAAGGGTATGGTAAGTGGAGAAGTTGACCCAAGTACAAATAGCGGAATTGCTGTCAATGGAGATAGCGGCTCTCCGATTTATTTTTATGATGAAAGCACTAACGACTTTACCTTTGCTGGAATTTATAGTGGACATAATTGGCAAGGCGACTACAAGTATATATACTTTACCCCGCAATCAGCTTTACCATCATCATATACTGTTTATACATTATAATTTGATTTTCGGATAGAATATCTTAGTCCCAATAAATAAGTAAAGAAAAATAAATCCACCAAAAGCCGGAATTAAACCCGTTTTGAGTTTCTCAGCTTTTGGTGGTGTTTTTTTCATTATATTAATGGCAGTGTAAAACGTATTTCAGCACGTCAGCAAGCGTTTCCGCAACGAAATCCGCATGGTATTCCGCGAATTCCTCCCGGCTGCCGAAGCCCACAAGCACCGCAATGCACTTCATTCCCGCGTCATGCGCGCCGATAATATCGTGCATTCTGTCGCCGACCATTACGCATTCCTGCGGCTTTGCTCCGGTGGAATTCAGCACATACTGTATCACCGAAAGCTTGCTGTCCCGGCTGCCGTCCATTGCCGCTGCGCCGATAAAGTCGAAATACTCCATTATGCCGAATTTCTCAAGAATTCTCACGCTGAACTGCTCCGGCTTTGAGGTGGCAAGGCACACCCGCTTTCCCCGCCGCTTCAGCTCCCGCAGGAACTCCACCGTGCCGGGGATAAGCTCGTTTTCAAACAAACCGGTTTCGCCGTAGTACTCCCGGTAGAGCCGCACTGCTTCCCTCGCCTGCTCCTCCGGCAAACCCCGCCGGGTGAATTCCTCGATAAGCGGAGGACCTATGAAGCTGCGCAGGCTGTCCCGCTCCGGCACTTCCATTCCGAGGCTCTTATATGCGTACATCACGCCGTTAGTTATGCCGATGTAGGGGTTGGTTATCGTGCCGTCGAGGTCAAGTAAGATATTATCAAATGCCATATAATTATCTCTCTTTGTCAGCTTTTATCAGTCGCCTGATAGCCCCCACAGCGCAATTTATAGCCCGCTCGCTGCTCTCGCAGCGCTTGTCCGGAAGTCCCGCGTTGGTGCGCTCCACGTTCCACAGGGCGGTCAGCACCGCTCCGGCTCTCACTCCGCGAAGCAGAGCCACGGAGAATATAGCCGCAGCCTCCATTTCAGAGGTAAGGCAGCCGCACTTCAGGTAGCCCTCCCACGCGCTGCACAGCTTTGCCGCAACTGCGGTGTCATTAGGGTCTATCTCGCCGTAGAAGTTGTCCTTTGAGTGGACTACTCCCACATGGCAGCGGTTTCCGTCCTCATCAGTGGAAAGCTCGTCCGCGGCAGCTTTAAGCGCGCTCACTACCTCAAAATCCGCAACAGCCGGATAGTCGTCCGGAATATATTCGTGGCTGGTTCCCTCGCTTCTGACCGCCGCGCTTGCAATAAGCAGGTCGCCGCCGACCACCTTTAGGTTGATACCGCCGCTGGTTCCTACCCGGATAAAGGTGTCTGCGCCGCACTGGATAAGCTCCTCCACTGCGATAGCTGCGGAGGGACCTCCTATTCCCGTGGAGCAGACGCTCACCATTTCACCGTCAAGATATCCGGTGTAGGTTGTGTATTCCCGGTTGCTGGCGATAAGCTTCGCATTGTCCAGCTTCGCCGCGATCAGCGGAACTCTGCCGGGGTCGCCGGGCAGTATAACATATCTGCCGATATCCCCTTTTTTCGTTTTCAGATGAAATCTTATGTCCTCGGAAATAATGCTCTCCATACTGATCCTCCTTTGAAATGTCCGTCAGTCCTCATCGTCGTCATTGATAATGGACGGCGCTTTCTCATGCGCTTTCTGCGCCTGTTTTTCCAACCACTTTGGAATATTGATAAGCATAGCAATGACCACCGCCAGCACCGTCAGCGCAAGGCAGGGCATATAAAGCGTTGTCGGGCCTACGCTTATCTCTGGGTCGGCGGAATGCGTCACGAACAGATAATACGTCACCAGCGAACCCACCGCCGCCACGCAGTCGATGACCGCCGCAATGCGGGAATGCCCCAGCATTATCACAAATGTGCCGACAATGTAAACGCAGGAGGATATCAGCCATGTAAGAATAGCCGGATTTTCCACGATCTCCGGATCGTACTCGCCTATCCAGATACATACCGGTCCTAAAATTCCAAAACAAAGCGCGCAGATCGACGTGATTATCAGCATTATCACTTTAAGCGCAATGACGATATATTTTACAGCGCCCTCCCCCTGATCCGGGACAAAGAACACAAAGCCGCTGTCCTGCTTTTTCTCCTTTTTCTGCTTCTGGGGAGTACTCTTTTTTTTGCTGCTCATTTGATCACCTTTCCGCCCTTGTCCTTTTTCTTGATCTTCATAGGAGCTTCCTCACCGCCACGATCCTCAAAGACTGCGTCCTCATCATCGTCATAATCCGGAAGCTCGGGATTTTTAAGCCCCTGCGCCTCATAGAACGGATTGATGATATACTTCTGGATAGCCGGATAGCTCGTGAACATCGTCAGGAATCCCAGCCATGCCAGCGGCAGCAGAGGCAGCAGGAGTATCGTCGGCAGGAAGAACATCACCAGCGCAATATATGCCAGATATACCGCCAGAGAGATCAGATTTCCCTTGAGATTAAGGAACGCAAGTATAAGGGAGTTCTTGAGTATCTGCGGCAGCTTGAGATTAAGAGCCACGATCTGCGGATAGATGTAGAAATTCATCAGCAAGATTACTATTTCCACCGCCATCACCATAGCATAATACAGCCAGAAAGGACTGTCGCTGTTGTTCATATTCACGTTGAAGAAGAAGAAGCTGAATATTGATATTGCGATAAAGAACACGTCCAGCAGTCCGATAAAGAAAGATTGCTTGAAATTCTTCTTGAACGCTTTCCAGAACTCATGGAACACGAACTGCGGTCTTTCAAGGTAGATGTTCCGCATAAGCGCAGTCATCGCAGCCGTAGCCGGGCCAAAGGTGACGATCGGGATACAGAATATGAAATAGATAAAGTTTATCTGGAAGAATGTCCAGAATTTATTTGCGAACATCTCCCAGAAACGGAAAAACGGCTTCTTCTGCTTTCCGTGCTTTGCTACGCCGGAGCCGGCGACATTGTTGTTGTAAAATAAACCCATGTTGATCCTTTCCTGCTGAACTTAACATTGTTATAAAACCGCGTTGATAATAATTCCAAGTACCATTGCCACAGCCAGTACAAGCGCGACCACCCGGAACACCTTCATCATGCGCTGTCTTTTCTTCTCGTCCATGATCTGTCCTTTCTCAAGGCTATGCGGGTATTACCCGGTATTTTCCGTAATCCTGAAGCGTGTATACGCTGCCGGAGGAGATCTGCGGTATTTCAACGCTTGCGATGATCTCACCCTCCGCGTTAGACAGGATAAGCGTTTCACCCTTCTTCAGGCTGAAATTTGCCTGTATCTGCCGCAGCGCTTCCTGTGTATTGTTATTGTCGGTTACGATAAGAAGCTCGCTCTGCGCGCCGATCGTGCGCACCGGGAGCTTCCACCTCTGAAGCTCCTCCGGCTTGTCAGTGAGATACAGTCCCGATGTGGAAACAGCTGCGAGATTCGGATTGTAAAGCACTATGTAACCCGCATTTTTCTCGGTGCAGATCTCTTTTATCTGTAACGGAGCGTCCGTGGTTTCACGCTGCTTTGTGACAAGCTTTGCAATTACCTTGCCCTGCGCGTCCACCATGTCCGCGGTTATCGTAAGCTCCGGCTGGTCGTACTGAACTCCGTTTATCTCCCAGCATACGAACTCCCAGCCCTCCGCCATGTCAGCGGAAACCGGAACTGCACAGTTCCTGTTATATTCGGCGAAGAGAACTCCCCTGCCGTTTTTCTGCTGTGAATTGAGGGTTGTCACCGCGCCCTTTGCCGAGGTCACGGACACCGTGTAGCTCTCGTTCTCCCAGCCGAAGATACGGTACATATCCCGGAATACGATCTTTTTTCGCACCGCCGCGAAATCCCGTATCTGCTGCCGGCTCTCCTCAAAATTGCTCTTGCGCGCCCATGTGGAGGTTATTCCCTTATCCAGTGCGTAGAACTGCTCGTTGTCGCTCATCTCGCAAAGCTCGTCAAGAACCTCGCAGATATGGGTTTCTTCAAAGGCATAGGCGGTGATGTCGCTCATAGTGGCGGCGAATTTCTGCCGCATATCCTCACGCTGTAGCAGCGCGATAAGCACCTTGCTCTCGCCGCTCATGTGAGTACCCTCCAGCAGATCCTTTAGAGTATTCAGATTAGCCCGCTCTCCGTATAAGCTCCATGCGAACTCCGCGTCAAAGAACATGAACCGCCAGCGTCCGTCCATGAACTCGCTGGTGATCTCCTCGCCCTCCTGCGGGTAGTACCGGAAAGCCTTGTAGTTGTTGCCCGGCCAGTCCTTGTTTGAGATAAACACCTGCATACAGTAGTACTGCATAAGATTGTCGATATCCACAAGGCTGCACAGCTCCTCAAAGGTCTTGTCGTCCGTCAGATCCTTGTCGTAGTAGGCGTACATCTCCGCATAGTCCGCAAGACCGCGCTCGTTGCCCTCTGAAGCATTCTCAGTGTTGCTGACTATCTCGTAATTCTCCTTATTCCCGCCGAACTGGGTCGCAAGGTAGTCCTCGTTGTAATTCTCATGAACCCATGAAAATCCGTAGTACTCTCCATTCAGGAACACCGCAGCCGGAACGCAATGCTGGGTTACCGGATAGCCGTAATCCTGCGCCAGCTTCTGGGACAGCTCGTCCCGCACTCCGGCAAATTCACGGTCGTTCGCGCCGTTGCGCAGGACTATCCTGTCGTATTCCGAAATCGGAACTCCTGTTTCGGTTTCCGCCCCGGGGAAGAAAGCGTACTTGAACTTTCCGTTCTCCGGGTCATAGTCCTTCCGGGCGATAAGCCTCAGGGACTTCTGGTCAGGAACTCTCGAATATCCTCCAGAAAGCCTTACCCCCGCCGGCTGGTCGATAACCTTTGTGCCGTCGCTCTCGAACACCTCGACGTAAATAGGACGCTCCCACTCCCTGCCGGTCATGTAATAGTTGCCCGGCGCGTTATAGGGTATCTCCTCGCCGGGGTGTTCTGCCACATACTCATCGTATATCTTGCCCGGCACTGCGATGCCGTACTCGTAATCGTACAGATTATACGGATCGGTGCTGAGCACAAATACCAGCGTATCGTCATCAAAACGGCTGTCCACGTCCTGACCCATGACATAACTTACGGTATATATTCCGCCAAGCGCGCCGTCCTCCGACACTGCCGCCGCTTTTATGGTAGACGCGCGAACCTCGGCGGTGGAGTTTATTTCAATGGGCTGGGTGTAAAGCTTTGCGGACTCAGGCTTCGGATCGGAGCCGTCAGTCGTGAAGTATATCTGCTGATCACCCTCGGCAGTAAGCTCCACCGAGATATTCTCCGAATAAAATCCGGAGGGCAGAGAAAATCCGATCTCGTCCGTGACCGCCGCAGGCTGATCCTGCACCGTTTCAGTCACCGTAAGCTCTCCGTCCTCGGCGACCTGCGCAATTACCTGAACCTCCTGCGGCGGGAACAGCGTGTAGATCACCGCCGTAGCCGCGCCAAGCACAATCACTGCGCCTAAAATAATAAATCGCTTCATATCTGCTCCGTATTGTGGGACTGCGCCGCTTCAAGAAGCTGACTGTCCCTGCGGTATTCCGCGTCCATCTTTTCAAACAGCTCCGGCATAGCCTTTTTCAGGTTCAGCGGACGGAAGGTTTTTGCGTCCACAAAGGCATGGGCGCTCGTTCCCTCGGTCAGCAGCTCCGGGCTTCCCTTTCGCTTGCAGGTGTAATAAAACTCGATCCTCGCCGGAGAAAACCGGGTGATATACGCCGTTATCTCCAGAAGATCATCGTATTTCGCCGGCTGACGATACTTGCAGGAGATCCCCGTCACCGGCAGCATTACCCCCTGCCGCTCCATTTCGGAGTAGCTCATCGCCGCGTTTTTTATATAGTCTGTGCGCGCTATCTCAAACCAAACCGGATATACAGCGTGGTGTACCACTCCCATGCAATCGGTTTCCGCATAGCGCACCGTTACCTCACTTATTGACGCCATTTTAAAGCCTCTCTCGTTTGTTCTGGATATATCCCGCGAAAAAGGCAAGAATGAAATCCGGAACAAGCTTTCCGAGGTAAATTCCCGCTTTCGTAACCGGATCAGGAACTATGGTAAGCTCCCCAGCGAACATCTGCCGCACCGCGTATTCCGCAACATAGCTGCTGCTCTGGGGCGGCATGGAGAAAGTTACCCTCGCCTTGTCAAGAAACTCAGTCTGGACAGGACCGGGACAGAGCATTGAAACCGAAACCTTGCTGTGTTCCCTGCGAAGCTCCTCATGAATTGCCTGCGTCATGCGGACAACATAAGCCTTGCTCGCGTAATAGGACGAGAAGAACGGTCCCGGAAGAAATCCCGCGCTGCTGGCAGTGTTCAGGATAAAGCCGTAATCCCGCTTTTTGAAGTCCTGCAAAAACAACTTGAAAAGCGTATGGAACGCCTTTACATTCACGTCCAGCATTTCCAGTTCACGGTTGAGGTCGCTCTCGGTGAATTCACCAAATTCTCCGAAACCCGCGTTGTTCACGAAAATATCAATGCCGTACTTCTTCACTCGGCGATGAAGCTCAATGCACTGCTTCGTATCGGACAGGTCGGCGGCAATTATCTGCACTTTAACTCCGTACTCCCGGATAAGCTCGGCTTTAAGCTCCTCCAGACGGTCGCGGCGGCGGGCGGTGATTATCACGTTTATCCCATGCTTTGCCAGCGACCTCGCAATATCTCGTCCTATCCCGGAGCTTGCCCCGGTGACTAATGCTATCATTTCTTATCCTCCAAATTCTTCGCAGCCTTTACAACGCTTCCGTCCGGCATCTTGTAATAAACCCGGTCAAGCTGCTGCTCCATACTTACCCTGAACTGAGCGCGGTATTCGTCCCGGAGCAGCTTCTGCTCGGCTTTTTCCTCATCGGTCAGACCCTCGCCCCGCTGTTTTCTTGCCAGAAAATTTATCCTGTCTATCTTTTCTCTTTCCATAAAACTCCTATTATCCGTTGTAGCCCGGCTTTGTCAAAATGAACGGCGGCAGCGGAACTCCGTTTTCGCTGTCGAAAAGCGGGATATCCTCGGTGTAGTTAGTCCAGAGGTAGCGCACTCCGCTAGGAAATTCCACTCCGGTAATGTGCAGTATCTCGCTGCCCTCGCCGGCATTCCAGCGGTCGCGCTCGGATATCTCCGCTTTGGCACTGTGCCACTCGCCGTTCATGTCCATAAGCTCAAATCCGTTTATCTCGCCGGAAGTGTTTTTCACATCAAGACTCATTCCGGTGGACACGAAAACGTCAACACTGTCGGAATTCCACAGCGGGTCGTATACCTCAGGATTGAAAGTGGAGAAGCCCGGCTCTTTCTCAGTGTCGTCGGTAAACTCCACATGATAGAAGCCGTTCAGCGCCGCAAGACAGAAGCGATGTCCCGGAGTTTTCTTGTCCTTCGGGTGTATCTCGCTGAATTCGCCGCAGTCTATGAGTACCGCAAGAGCGGTGTTCTGGGTGGTGCGGCAGGTCTTAGCCTGCGCTTCCCGGATCTTGCACCAGTGCTTGAGATCCGGGTCTGCCTCCCACTTGTGCATAGGAAGCTGACCTATTACAAAAAACAGGTCGTCATCGTTCCAGTCGTCACGCCAGCAGCGTATCATCTGGTTCAGCAGTTTATAATACATATCCGGACGGTGGTCGTCGCTTTCCCCCTGATACCAGATAACTCCCGTCATGGTATAGGGTGCGACGCGCTCCACCATGCTCTTGTGAAGCACTCCCGGGGACATGGGGTTCAGCGGAGAGGGAGGTCCGGGGTACTTGTTCTCGCCGCAGTATTCCAGACAGCCGTCCCATGTGGGGTTCGGTACTGAGGTGTAGTATTCCGCGCTTTTGCGCTCCCATTCAGCGTGATAAGCCTGATAGTCAAGATACTCCTGCTTGAGCTGATCAAGGCTCTTGCCCTCTGTCGCCTTGTCGTACTCGTCAAAATATATCGCGGTTTCGCCGTCGGCATACTCGCGTTTCAGCCATGCGCTGGCGGAGGTGCCGCCCCAGTTGCAGCCGATAATTCCCACAATTACGCCCAGTCGCTCGGCAAGCTCCTTCGCAAAATAATAGCCCACCGCGCTCCAGTGCTTCGCGCTCTCCTTGTTGGAGAAATCGCACCAACCCATCTGCTTTTCGCTCTCAAAGAAGCTGTCGTCCGCAATGGACTTCTTCATGGTGTAGTAGAAGCGGACATTCGGAGTATTGTCGCTTTCAAGGCTCTCAACTCCGGTGTTGCAGGTCTGAAGCTCCAGTTCCATATTGCTCTGACCTCCGGCAAGCCATACCGCGCCAACTGCGACATTACGGAACACCGTAGTGTCCCCGCCGTCGGTGACGGTAAGCTCCACGCAGTCCTGCGCCGGCTGGGGCGGGAGCATGGCAAGCCACCTGCCGTCCTTGACGACAGCGGAGGTAGAAGCGGCTTCCTCTCCGGTAATGCTGACGGTTACTTTCGTTCCGTCAACGCCCGTCCCGAACACGGAAAGCGGCTTGCTGAACTGCAAGACCATGTTGTCGCTGAAAATTCTTGCCGTACTGAAATTACTCATTTTATTTTATGTCCTTTCGGGAATTTGTACAAAAAAACAATACTTCATCTTATATTTTACAGCAAGAAGCCCCTATTGTCAAGGGGCTTCACCTAATTAACACATTAACCCTGCGGGTGATTTCTGCGGTAGGCAAGGTAGCTTTCCAGAATTACCGCCGCCGCCGCGGAATCCAGCACCTCCTTGCGCTTCTTTCCGCGCTTGTTGACGTCGTTCATGTAGCCTATCGCCGTCACTGTCGAGGAACGCTCGTCCCACATCACCACGTCCACGTCAACCAGCTCTTTCAGCCGGTCGGCGAACAGCCGGCACTTCTCGGAGCGTGGACCCTCGGTGCCGTTCATATTTATGGGATTTCCCACCACGATAAGCTCCGCCTTGTTTTCCTTTGCCGCCTGCGCGGTCATTTCAAGGCAGCGGTCGAAGTCCCGCATATTTATCGTATAAAGCGGCGAGGCGAGTATCTCGCTCTTGTCGCACATCGCAAGCCCGGTGCGGCTGTCGCCGTAGTCTACTGCCATTATTTTCATAGAATACTCCGTTTGATCATTAGTAAGGCTTAACCTGCCCGGTTATCTCCGAAAGGCTCTTTATGCCGTTCTTATCCATATAGTCGTTCAGACCTTCGATAACCTTAATCGGCGACCACGGGTCGGTGAATATCGCCGTGCCCATTTGGATAGCAGTCGCGCCGGCGAGCATCATCTCTACTGCGTCCTCCCATGTGGAGATACCGCCCATGCCGATTATCGGAATTTTCACCGCATTGTAGCACTGCCATACCATTCTCACCGCCACCGGGAACACTGCAGGGCCGGAAAGTCCGCCCACGTTGTTGTGCAGTATCGGGCGCTTGGTGCGGATATCTATCCTCATGCCGAGAAGCGTGTTGATGAGGGAAATGCTGTCCGCGCCCTCCGCTTCCACTGCCTTTGCAATTTCGGTGATGTTAGTGACGTTCGGGGTGAGCTTCACGATAAGGGGCTTAGATGTCGCCGCTCTCACCGCTTTTGTTACAGAAGCCGCGCCCTCGCAGGTAACGCCCCATGTAGCTCCCCCAGCCTTGACGTTCGGGCAGGAGATGTTCAGCTCTATCATGTCAACGTCGGTGTTGTCAAGAGCCTCCGCCGCTGCGATGTAGTCGTCAATAGTCGCTCCCGCAACGTTCGCGATAATTACATTGCCCTCCTCCTTGAGGGTGGGGAGGTAGTAGTCGATGAAACCGTGAACTCCGATATTCTGAAGCCCTACGGAATTCAGAATGCCGCTCGGAGTTTCCGCAATTCTCGGAGGAATATTACCCATTTTCGGCTCAATAGTCATGCCCTTGCAGGAAACTCCCCCCAGCCGGGAAAGCGGGTACAGATCAGTGAAGCACTCGCCGTTGCCGTAGGTGCCGGAAGCCGCAATTACCGGGTTCGGGAACTCTACCCCCGCGATTTTTACGCTTAAATCAGCCATTGAACTTTACCTCCTTCGCATCAAATACAGGACCGTCCTTGCAGACCCTTGAATAATACTCCTGACCGTTTCTCACCGTCAGGCAGGAGCATACCACGCACGCTCCCACGCCGCAGCCCATTCTCTGCTCCATGGAAACCTTGCAGGGAACATCGTTTTCAGCGCAAACTTTTGCGATAGCGTTCAGCATCGGCATGGGGCCGCAGGCGCACACCAGATCAGCGCCGACATTTTTCAGGGTGTTCGAAAGAGGCTCTGTCACTAGCCCATGATATCCCACCGAGCCGTCGTCGGTGCATATCGCGGTGTTGGCTCCGTATTTCTCAAATTCATCGGCAAGGATTATCCTGCTGTAATCTCGGAAGCCGAGAATTGCGGTGCTGCGGTCGCCCAGCTTTTTCGCCAGCGCCAGCAGCGGAGGTACCCCGATACCACCGCCGACAAGGATAACTCTCCGGGCTGTATCCGGCACTGTAAAGCCGTTTCCGAGGGGCGCAAGCACGTCCAGATTGTCCCCGGGATTGAGCAGGGAGATCGCCTCAGTTCCTTTTCCCCTTACCTCAAATACAAAGCGCAGCGTTCCCTTTGAACGGCTGAACTCGCAGATAGAGATAGGTCGGCGCAGTGTAAATCCCGGTGCGGATATCGTCGCGAACTGTCCGGCGTGTGCCGCCTTTGCGGGCTCCGGCGCGTAGATAGTCATGGAAAAGGTGTCCTTTGAGATGGATTTTTTCTCGATTATCGGATACCTGTCGCAGTAATAGCTCATATTAGCTCCTTTCAGAATTGCTGTCGGTATTGTTTTCATCGGACGTGATCTCCGGTTCTTCGGACTTCACCACCGCTTTGACTTTTATCACGCTGTCCTCTGCGGTCTGCTCCGTCGCTGTTATACTTATCATCATCTTGCGGAAAAGTATTATCAGCATGGCTATGACCGCCAAATCAAGCACTTGCTGCAATGAGAACCAACTCATTTTCTCATCAGACATTATTTTGTTGTGGGTAATTATCATCATCTCATTGATCAGCATGAGCGCTGGTATCTTGCACAGCGAAACGCACAGCGCGTACATATCCCGAACCTTCTGGGCATTGCGCTTGGTGATATTAAGACTGCTGAATTTATGGCTTTTCAGCACCAGTATGGCATAAACGGCAAACACCACCAACACTGCCGCAGGATATACCAGCGTGAGATAATGCCGCCATCCTATGGAACTATACACCTGTTGAAACTTCTGAATATTCTCCGCACCGATATAATGCACCCGTGTGAACTCATCTACCGTCAGGAACATATATTCCACCGAGCAGATGAATATCGCCAGCCCGACAGAAAATACATCTGAAACAAGCCGTGGTATCTTGTAGGTGTGCTTTACAGGGTATTTGCCGATTTTCATGAATTATCCTTTCGCAGAAAAAATTCCGTTATAATTTCCGAAAAAACTATACTCTGGGGAGATAAAATTGTACCGCCCCGGAGTACAAATAATTAGCTTTATCAGATTTTTGTAATATCAACCAACTCAACATCGTTGACCGTCTTGTGCATTTCAAGGCAGTCAAGCAGAGCGTTCGCCGTGTCTATCGAGGTAAGGCAGGCGATGGAGCGCTCCACAGCCTTGCGGCGCATCTTTACACTGTCACGGGAGGGCTGTCTGCCGGTTTCGGAGGTGGAAATCACATACTGTATCTTTCCGCTCTCAAGAAGCTGAATAACGTCCGGCTCGCCCTTGCCTATTCTGTAAGCGTGGCTCGCCGCGATCATGTTTCTGTTCAGCACCGAAGCCGTTCCGCTGGTGGCGTAAATCTTGAAGCCTAAGTCCTCAAAGCGGCTCGCGATCTCGATAACGTCGTTCTTGTCGCCGTCCTTGACGGAGATAAGCACTCCGCCCTCGTGATACAGCTTGTAGCCCGCTGCAACAAGTCCCTTTAACAGCGCCTCGCTGAAGGTCTTGGCGATACCGAGACACTCGCCGGTGGACTTCATCTCCGGACCTAGCTGGTTGTCCACATCATGCAGCTTCTCAAAGCTGAATACCGGGACTTTCACAGCGATGTAGTCCCCGACAGGGTACAGCCCGCTCTTGAAGCCCATGTCCTTGAGCTTTGCGCCGAGGATTATCTTTGTGGCGATATCCACCATGTTCACTCCTGTTACCTTGCTGATATACGGCACGGTTCTGGAGGAGCGCGGGTTTACCTCAATGACATAGACCTCGTGGTTGTATACTACATACTGGATATTTACAAGTCCCACAACGTGCAGCGCCTTAGCAAGCTTCTCGGTGTAGTCGATGATAACGCGCTTGATATGCTCCGAAAGGGTCTGGCAGGGATATATCGAAATGGAGTCGCCGGAATGAATTCCCGCGCGCTCGATATGCTCCATAATTCCCGGAATGAGGAAGTCCTCGCCGTCGCAGATAGCGTCAACCTCCACCTCTGTACCCATCATGTATTTGTCGATAAGCACGGGGTTTTCCAGCTTGTGGGAGGTGATTATCGTCATATATTCCTGCACGTCGCTGTCGCAGTGCGCGATTATCATGTTCTGACCGCCCAGAACGTAGGACGGGCGCAGCAGCACAGGATATCCCAGTTCATTCGCGGTTTTCAGCGCTTCCTCGGTGGTGAATACTGTCGAGCCCTTAGGGCGCGGTATTCCGCACTTTTCAAGCAGTTCATCAAACAGCTCCCTGTCCTCCGCCGCGTCAACGTCCGCAGCAGAGGTGCCGAGGATACGAACTCCGAGGTTGGTGAGGTGCTTTATCAGCTTGATCGCAGTCTGACCGCCGAACTGAACCACAACGCCGTAGGGCTTTTCGGTGGCGATGAGAGCTTCAACGTCCTCCTTTGTCAGCGGGTCGAAATACAGTCTGTCGCCGGTATCGAAGTCTGTGGAAACGGTTTCGGGGTTGTTGTTGCAGATAATGGCTTCGCAGCCAGCTTCTTTCAGCGTCCATACGCAGTGAACCGAGCAGTAGTCGAACTCGATACCCTGTCCTATTCTGATAGGGCCGGAGCCGAACACGATCACCTTTTTCTTATCGGTGGGGTGCTGCTCAATAAACTCGGCGGCCTCGTTCTCACGGTCAAAGGTGTTGTAGAAGTAGGGGGTATCTGCGGAGAACTCAGCGGCGCAGGTATCTACCATTTTGTACACCGCAAGTCTGCGTTCCTTTATCTTCTGCCCGGAAATACGCTCAATGGTGCTGTCGAGGTAGCAGTACTTCTTCGCCATGTCGTATTTTTCCTGAGTAAGCTCTCCCTCGGCAAGCCACTTTTCAAGCTGCACAAGATTATTCAGCTTGGAAATGAACCACTTATCCACCTTTGTGATGTCGTGGATAGTATCAACCGAAATGCCGCGCTTGAGCGCTTCAAATATGCAGAAGGAGCGGTCAACGTCCACGTCCTCCAGCTTTTTGAGGACTTCCTCATCAGTGAGCTTTACAAAGTCCTCCTTTGTCATGGTGTCCATTCCAAGCTCAATGGAGCGTACTGCCTTCATCATGCCCGCCTCGAAGCTGGGAGCGATAGCCATGATCTCGCCGGTTGCCTTCATCTGCGTGCCGAGGGTCTTTTTCGCATAAACGAACTTGTCAAACGGCCACTTCGGGAACTTTACAACAAGGTAGTCAAGCGCAGGCTCGAAGCAGGCGTAGGTCTTGCCGGTCACCTGATTTACGATCTCGTCCAGTGTGTAGCCCACCGCAATTCTCGCCGCTACCTTTGCTATCGGATATCCGGTAGCCTTTGAAGCCAGCGCGGAGGAGCGGGAAACTCTGGGATTTACCTCGATTACCGCGTAGTCGAAGCTGTCCGGCTTCAGCGCGAACTGGCAGTTGCAGCCGCCCTCGACTTTCAGTTCCTGAATTATATTTATCGCCGCGGTACGCAGCATCTGATATTCCTTGTCCGCAAGAGTTACGCAGGGAGCGACAACGATAGAGTCGCCGGTGTGAACTCCCACCGGGTCGAAGTTCTCCATGGAGCAGACGGTGATAACGTTGCCCTTGCTGTCGCGCATTACCTCGA
>CAMAGG010000045.1 GCA_945833805.1 uncultured Clostridia bacterium
ATGCTGGCTCAGGCAAATCAGCAGCCGCAGTCCATTCTCCAGCTCCTCGGCTAATTTTAGCAGAGCTGCATGAATGCGACAAGAGAGTTGCTTGATAAAGTAACTTAATAGCTAATCCCCTATAGCGTCAAACCTATGGGGGATTATAGCTATATGGGAGAATAACACAAATACAGAATATACTCGTATATTAAATACGTTAAATAAACCAATCTTATAAGGAGGTACTATCGTGAAAAGAAGTATCAAATCCTATATCTCTGTATTTCTGGCAGCAATAATGGCGCTCACGGCGATCCCGGTAAGCGCAGTCGCGGCAACAGCTCCTGTTGTTAATATGGTAAGCTGTCAGGTTGAAGTTCCTGCGACCACCTTCTACGAAGACGAGCCTATCGACGTTACGATAAAGCTGACAGGCAGCCCGTACAAGCAGGGCGAAACCCCCACCGATGTTGTACTGGTAATAGATAAGTCCGGAAGTATGGGTCACGCTATTGCTGATATGAAAACTGCCGCGATCGACTTCGTAAACGCTATCGATACCACCGTTCACAGGATCGGTATTGTTGAGTATGAGTCCATTGCAACCGCTCATGAAATAACCGACGACAAGACCGCTCTTATTGATACTATCTCTGCGATAACCGCAGGCGGCGGAACCTCGATAGCAGACGGTATCAAGAAAGCGACCGCGCTTCTTGACAGCAGCAAGAGAGCTAACGCAGACGGCGCTATCGTCCTTATGACCGACGGTCAGAGCAATCTTCCCTTAGCTTTAGCGCAGGCAGAGATCGCAAAGTCAAAGAACTATTCTTTCTTCACCGTTGCTCTTGTAGCAGATGAGAACAGCGACGAGAACAAGAATCTGAAGAAAATGGCTACATCTGAGGCAGACCACTACTTCAGACAGCTCTCCTCAATGCTCCCCGGCGTATACAAGATCATCGCAGCCAAAATCGGCGATGTAAACGCAAAAAATGTCTACACAACTCAGAATATCAATACCAACTTTGAGCTTGTTGCAGATTCTGTAAAGAATAATATCCCTGTCCCCACATACGCAAATTATTCCCTCAGGTGGGAAATGACGCAGCTGGTAAGCGGCATTGCAACCTTGTCCTATCAGGTAAAGCCGATTGACGGCATCAAACCCGGAACCTACACCCTTTCAACCGGTGAAATCTATTATACGGATTACCGCGGAGAGAGAGTAGTGATCGACACCCCCTCCATTGAGATCAACATTGTGTCAAGAGCGCCCAAGATAACCAGCGTAACACCCTCTACGGTTGATTTTGAGGGCGGCGATAAGGTAACGATCACAGGTCAGTACTTCAAGCCGGGCTTACAGATCTACCTTGACAGCGTAACTTCAACGCCGATTTCATATACCTATGTATCTGATACCGAGCTTAAGTTTACAATGCCGGAACACAGCGTAAGCAGCAGCACTAAGATATATGTGAAGAACCCCGACGGCAAATTTGCAAGCACCACGATCAAGGTAGCCGCTTCTTTTGCAGTGCTTTCTGTAACTCCGGACGAGGGCGAGCCGAATGTACGCCAGAAGGTCACTGTTACAGGCGCAGGATTTTCCGGCACCTATAAAACCGTAAAGGTACAGTTCGGCACGACCTATTCCACATCGATATTCAGTGTATCCAACACAGATATAGTATGCTTTGCTCCCCCGCTGGCGGAAGGCACCTATGACGTGACCGTATACAATTCCGACGGCACATCAGCTACCCTCAAGGACGGATATACCATTCCCGCGCCTGCTGTTCCTGCGGCAAAAACCTGCAAGATCACTTCTGTATCTCCCAGCGTATCTGAGGAGAATGTAAAGCAGAAGGTCACCATAACCGGAGAATTGTTCAATGGCACCTACAAGACCGCAAAGGTACTGTTCGGCACAGAGGCTGGTTCTATCTTCTCAGTAAGCGATACTGAAATAATAGTATCCGCTCCCGCGCTGTCCGCTGGCTCTTACGATGTCACCGTACAGAACGCCGACGGCACTTCCGCAACAAAAGCAGGCGCATACACTGTAAATGCTCCGCTCGTAAACACATCAGAAATAACCGCTATATCCCCGAACACAGCGGAAGAAAACACCAAGCAGAAGATCACCATCACAGGTAAGGAATTCAAGGGTACCTACAAGACCCTGAGCGTGAAATTCGGAACGGAAGCCGGCTCTATTTTCTCGGTAAGCGATACTGAAATAATAGTAATGGCGCCTGCGCTTGCAGCAGGATCCTACGATGTGACCGTTACCAACAGCGACGGCACTTCAGTAACCAAAGCAAGCGGATACACCGTAACAAGCCCACCCGCACCTACCTGCGAGATCACTTCTGTTTCCGTAACAACAGGCGAGGAAAACGTTAAGCAGAAGCTCACGATCACAGGTAAGCTGTTCAACGGCACATACAAAACTGCACAGGTACTCTTCGGCACAGAAGCCGGAACTCTTTTCTCAGTAAGCGATACTGAAATAGTAGTAATGGCGCCTGCGCTTGCAGCAGGAACCTATGATGTCACCGTTATCTGCGCAGACGGCTCTACTGCAACCAAGTCCGGCTCATATATAGTTACCGGACAGCCGGTTGAAACCTGTGAGATCACTTCTCTGTCAGTAACCACTGCTGAGGAGAACACCGCTCAGAGTGTTACCCTGACAGGCAAGCTGTTCAACGGCACATACAAGACTCTCAAGGTATTGTTCGGCACAACTGAAGCGACTGTTTCCACATTATCCGATACCTCGATCGTCTGCAGGGCTCCCAAGCTGGCAGCCGGCGTATATGATGTTCAGGTCATCAACGCAGACGGCACGACCGCAACTAAGGCAGGAGCATACACAGTAACAGCCGCAGTAGTTCCCACTAACGGAATTACAGGTATCACACCTCTTGAAACGCCTACCGCAAATAAAAGATTCAAGATAGAGATAGCTGGCACTGGCTTTAAAGGCACATATAAGACCATTAGTGTATATATCGGAACAGCTAAGGCAACAATGTTCTCTGTTGACCTTACAGCCGGAATTATAACCGTTCGTGTTCCCGCACTTGCATCTGGTACTTATGATGTAAAGGTTATAAATGCCGACTCAACCACCTTTACATTAACCGACGGATTAACAATACCATAAGCTGCTAAGCTGTGACCACTCCTTATCCGGGAGATTAAGATCTGTCGAAAACCCACCTTTCCTTATATCGGAAAGGTGGGTTTTATTTTTAGAGGATACCTTTATATTTTCTCCGGCTCGATTCCAAACTTAATTTGACATTCCCGCGTTACTGTGGTATAATTGTACTGTAAAATTTGTCGGAAACGGAGGTGTCGTATGAAAAAAGCGATAGTAATTCTACTCTGCGCAATACTGCTTCTTACCGGCTGCTCCGGAGATAACGACAGATCCTCTGGCAGCCTCACCCCCGACGACATATTCTCCGGCGGTATGCCTGATATTGATGGGTTTGAAGTACCCTCGGTCATGATGGAAATATCATCACAGCAACTGGTCACAAATATCCGTATCGGCTGGAATTTAGGCAAAAGCCTTGAAAGCTGTGTATCCGACTTAGACGGCAACGGTTACCCAGATGTAATACCAGAGGACGGAAAAACCATAAACGAAACCTTCTGGGGAAATCCCCCCGCCTCTGAAAAGCTCTTTCAGACGCTCATTGAAAACGAAATAAACGCAGTCCGACTTCCGATCACATGGAGGGATCATGTAAACGAAAATTTCGATATAGACGAAGACTGGCTGAACCGCATAAAGCAGGTAGTGGATTACGCATATAACTACGGAATGTACGTTATAATAACCATGTACCACGACGGTGCAGACGATGAAAATTTCGGCGCATGGCTCAGAGAAGCGTCTAGAGACTACGACACCATGATCTCCCGGTATAACCACCTGTGGGAGCAGATCTGCGATACATTCTACACCTATAATGAGCGGCTTCTGTACGAAAGCATGAACGAGGTCGCATTCAACGACCTACCGGAAGTTGAAGCCTACGACCTGCTTAACCGCATAAATCAGGAGTTTGTGAATACCGTCCGAAACTCCGGCAGAAACAACGCCCGCCGCCATCTCGTAATAGCCGGCTACGACGCAGATATCAGCAAGACCTGCGACTCGCGTTTTAAAATACCGAATGACGAAGCGGAAAAACTGATACTCTCACTGCATTATTACACTCCGCTCACATTCTGCAAATATTCGATACAGGATTACTGGGGAACCTCCTCCGAGCAGGAATGGATGCAGAATCAGATAGAAACCCTGCGGACGACCTTTGTTGATAAAGGAATTCCGGTGATGATAACCGAATACGGAGTAAAGGGCAGCGACGCCGCAAGCCGGGTATTTTTCTGTGAGAAGCTTATTCATTTGTGCCAGACCAATTATATCGCGGCATTCCTCTGGGACGATGGAAGCGAGCTTAACCGCGAAACCATGAAATGGAACACGCCAGAGCTCATCGAAGGACTAAAGCGCGGTTCAAGCGGATATATCTACACCCCGAAGAAGAACATGGAATTGTCCGGCTGAATTAAAAACCTCTGAAAGGAAGATAATAATATCGTGCAGCAAAGCTGCCGTAATCGCCTAAAATCGGAGGAATGAAAATGCAGGAACACACCAACTGCCATAAAACAAAGCCCGCCGGAAAGCCGAAGCCCGTTGTGGTGAAGGATCTGTCCTTAGTATCAGAGGAAACCGATCCACAGGGAATGTATACCGGAGTACCTGAGGAGTTATACGAAAAGCCCATACAGGACGCGGACGATCTATAATACTAATCACCCGGCGCTGATCTCTGGTCAGCGCCATTGCCATAAATTTTTGCTCCAAAGCACTTGACTTTTTTTGAAAATATGTTACAATATAATTAGGACATAGGGTAATTTTACGAAAGTAATAACTGCCTGAAGTCAAACGATAGGGATTTCCCTGATTTAATACTTATTATGGAGGTATACTATAATGGCATACGTTATTTCTGATGATTGCATCGCGTGTGGCGCATGTGCAGACGGATGTCCTGTAAGCGCAATTTCCGAGGGTGACGGCAAGTACGTTATCGACGCTAATACCTGTGTTGACTGCGGCGCTTGCGCTGGTACATGTCCTGTTGGCGCTCCTCACGAGGGCTGATTCGCAAAAAAAGAAACGGCAGAGCAAAATGCGCTCTGCCGTTTTTTGTTATTTGACGGAAACGAACCCACCCATCAAACTCCAATTTATACAACACCTCATAAAAAAGTCAGCCCGGAAAACCTCCGGGCTGTAATCATATCAACTGCCCCTGAATAATATCTGCGATCTTATAAAGCGGAGCCTGAACCTGAACCGCGCCGATCTTGTAAGCCTCCATCGGCATACCATAGACAACGCTTGTCTGCTTATCCTGCCCGATAGTAAAAGCTCCCGCATCGTGCATTTTCAGCATACCGTCCGCGCCGTCCCTGCCCATTCCGGTGAGAATAACCCCGATAGCGTTGCTCTTTGCAGTCTGGGCAACGCTCGTGAACAGAACGTCCACCGAGGGGCAGTGTCCCGAAACCTTTTCACCGGGCTTGGAGGAAACATAGTAACCACGCGCATCCCGGCACAGCCGCAGATGATTTTCACCCGCGCCAATGATAACCAGTCCCCGGCGCAGCCTGTCGCCGTCCTCAGCTTCCTTGACCTCCATGGGACAGCTCTTGTTCAGCCTGTCGGAGTAAAGCTTGGTGAATCCCGCCGGCATGTGCTGAACAACCAGCGTAGCAGGGGAGTCAGCCGGAAGATTTTTAATGACCTGTTCCAGCGCCTCAGTTCCTCCTGTGGAGGCTCCGAAAGCAAGCACCGTGTCCGCCTTCCGGAATTTTCTTCCGCTCTGAGGTATCTCCATATGAGTGACAGTGACGCCGGCCTGCCCGCTGCTGTGAGCTGAAAACGCGCTCTTGACCGCCCGGCAGATATCCGCCGCAAAGACCTGCATCTCCGCCGAAGTCCTTGCAAGGGGCTTCTGAATAAAATCCACCGCCCCAGCGTCGAGCGACGCCTGCTTCTGTTCAAGCGATGACGAAACCACAATAGTCGGCAGATAATACTGCGGGAGCAGCTTTTTCAGGAACGCAACGCCGTTCATGCGGGGCATTTCTATATCGAGCGTCATAACGTCCGGCTCGTATTTCAATATCATATCCCGTGCATTATATGGGTCGCCCGCTGTGCCGACAACGTCGATCTCCGCGTCCTGCCGGATAAACCGGGAGAGCACCTCTCTGAACAGGATCGAGTCGTCCACCACCAGCAGCCTGATTTTTCTCATAAATTCGCCCCCGTATGTTAGGTATTAGTTCCTCTGCGGTAGATTGCAGGCTTGATGTACTCGAACTTTGTTTCGCCGCGGGGTATGCTCTCGGCATGACCGATGTAGAAATACCCTCCGGGCTTAAGTACGTCGTAAAAGCGGTTCACAAGGGCATTTTTTGTCGGCTGATCGAAATAGATCATCACATTACGGCAGAATATCAGATCAAACGGACGCTTCTTGTATTTGTCCGGCATCGGATCCATCAGATTGAACGGCTTGAAAATGATCTCGTCCTTTATAGCCTGACAGATCTCATAATGCTCGCTGTCTATCTGATTGAAATACCGCCGTTTCCATTCCGGGCTTAATCCCTTCATGCCCTCCGCGCTGTAAACACCCTGTTTTGCTTTGTCCATAACGCTGTTTGAAATATCCGTGGCAAGGATCCTCGTGTCCCACAAAGGCTTCTCCCGCCCGAAATATTCATCCAGCAGCATAGCAGTGGTATAGCATTCCTCCCCGGAGGAGCAGCCCGCGCTCCAAATACGCAGCTCCTTCGATTTTGCATTCTCCACTGCCCACGGAAGCACAGTTTCCCGCATAAAGGTATAATGCTCCGGCTCCCGCATGAAAAAAGTATGATTTGTGGTCAGCTTGTTGAGGATAGTAGTTACCTCTGCTCCGGAGGTATCTGCCATGACCGCGTCAAGATACTGGTCGTAGCTGGTAAATCCCCGCTCCCGGAGCATATTCCCAAGCCGCCCCTGAATAAGCACCCGCTTTGCGGACAGATTAATGCCGAAATTGTCGTGCATATAGTCCACCAGCCGGTGGAATTCACGGTCAGATATCTCCATAACAGCTTACCCCTCGTTGTCAAGAAGCTTGGCAACGTCAAGAATGAGCTTCACGTCGTCGCCGGAGCGGATCATATACTGAATGAAAGAGTTTGTGTTCACTGAACGATTCTCCGGAGTAGCGGAAATATCGTGGGAATGAATATCCTCTACGTCCGCCACGCTGTCAACGATAATTCCGACAGACAGCTCGTTGAAGCACAGAATGATGATGCAGGTGCGGTTGGTGTAGGGGATCTCCTCCTTGCCGAAACGGCTGCGGATATCCACAATAGGAACCACCTTGCTGCGCACGTTGATGATACCCTTGATGTAGGGAGGAACGTGCGGAACCTTGGTGATATGCTGCATCTCAATGATCTCAGTGACATACTGTATCTCAATACCGTAGATCTGGTCGCCGATGTGGAATGTCATGACCTTTCCCAGCACCGAATTGTCCGTGGAAAGCTTTCTGTCAGTGGACTGCTGCTTTGCAACAGCCTCCTTAATTACATCGTTTGTCATTTTTCTTCCCCCTTAACCGATAAGCGTGTTGGTGTCGATGATCAGCGAAATGCTGCCGTCGCCCATAATGGTGCAGCCGGAAAGACCCTCGCCCTTGATGTTGTATTTAGTGAGATAAGCCGGGAACGGCTTAACAACGACCTGCTGCTCTCCGATAAGCTTGTCGGCGAAAATGCATACGCTCTTGTTGTCGGTTTCCACCAGCAGCAGAATACCGTCCTCAAGATCCGTGATCTCTGTATCTATCCCGAACTTCTCATGCATACGCAGGATAGGATAGCATACGCCGCGTATCATGATCATCTCGTTGTTCTTTGTATCCCTGAGGATCTGGCTGGACTCTGCCTTGAAGCTCTCTCTGATAGTAGAGATCGGCACGGTGAATACGAGGTCGCCGACAGTGATCTCCATACCGTCGATGATAGCCAGCGTAAGCGGGATCTTGATGATGAAGTTTGTACCCACGCCCTTCTTGCTGTCAACGATGATAGTACCGCCGCACTTCTCCACATTCGCCTTAACAACGTCCATACCTACTCCTCGTCCGCTGAATTCCGTAACAGTCTCGTTGGTAGAGAATCCCGGCAGAAGAATGAGGTTCTGTATTTCCTTTTCGGTGTATTCGCTCTCCGGCTTTGTCAGGATACCCTGCTTTCTCGCCTTGTTAAGGATCTTCTCCGGGTCGATACCCGCGCCGTCGTCGGATACAGTAATTACGACCTCGCCGGAGGCATTCTGCGCGCTGAGCTTTATCATACCCTTTTCCGGCTTGCCCATAGCGGTTCTTTCCTCAACGTGCTCCTCGATACCATGATCCATGCAGTTTCTGACAAGGTGCATCAGCGGATCCTGAAGGCTGTCCACAATGGACTTATCAACCTCGGTCTCCTCGCCCTCGATAACGAAATCTACCTCCTTGCCCAGCTTCTTTCTCATATCCCGGACGATCCTGTTCATCTTCTGGAATACTCCGGCAAGCGGAACCATTCTGATAGACATAACGGTATCCTGAAGCTCGCTTGTCAGCTTTCTGAGCTGTCTTGCCGCCTTGTTGAAGCTCTCCAGCTCCAGACCCTCAAGGTCGGGGTTGGAAATTACCATAGACTCTGTGGTGATGATCTCGCCAACGATATCGTGCAGCGCGTCCAGCTTTGCAAGATTAACGCTGATAAGGCTCTGCTTCTGCGCTCCGCCGGCAGCCTGAACCTTCTCCACCGCCGCCTGAGCCTTTTCAACAGCGGTCTGCTCCTTTACAGCGGGAGCAGGCGCAGAGGAAGCAGCCGCAGCGGGTGCCGCAGCCTGAGGCTCCGGAGGAAGCTCGGTCTTTTCCGTCTCCTCGGCAGCAGCCGGAACCGGCTGGCTCACGATCTCGTAGCTCTGAACATTCAGAGCGCTCTCGATTGCCTTTAACACCTCGTCAACGCTGTCATGCGGAACAAACGTGATAAGGAACCCCTTGTCGATGATCTCTTTTGCGGTCTCCGGATTTGTTTCCACGTCTGCCGGAGTGAATTCAAGTGAGCTGCACGCTTCCCGGATAGTGTTTATCAGCAGGAACGCCCGAAGGTTTTCCATCTGGCAGCCGTCCTCAAAGAACACCCTTACAGTGGTCTTGTTGTCAGCCGCAGGCGCGGGAGCAGCCGGCTCAGCCGCCGGAGCAGAGGTCTGCGCCGCAGGAGCTTCTCCCTTTGTTTCGCCCAAAAGCACGTCGCGAGCCTTCAGCAGCTTGTCGATAAGCTCGCTGAAATCAATGCTCTCATATTCGCCGTTTATATTGTTCTGGATATTTTCGATCTGTGCCTTGTAGGAATCGGAAACCTGAAATACAAGGTCGTAAACGAAGCTGACGTCGGTAATTACGTCAGGATTTTCGCGGATAACAAAGAACATATCCTCCGCCTTATGCGCAAGCACAGAAAGGTTCTCAAAGCCCATCATCGCGGAGGAGCCTTTAATGGTATGCATAATACGGAAAATTTCCTTGATATCCTCGCTGTCGAAGGAATTTGCCTGTTCTGTCCTGAGAAGGATCTCGTCAAGCTGTTCAAGCAGGGAGTTAGTTTCGTAGAAGTACATATCCAGCATTGCTTCCATGCCGGGTTCGATTTTTGCCATAATAACATTCCTTTCCTGTGCGCGGCGCGCATAATTTTTTTTATTCGTGATCCGCAAGCTGTGCTTTCCTGCGGATAAAGAATTTTCGCTGTTGAACAATGTATAAAAACTCCTGAGTTTGTCGGAAAAACGCCGGCTTCCCGCCGTAAAAATCAACTTTCCCGACAAACCGCAGTGATTTTTTTCAAAAAACTCTTTATTATTCTTCTTATTTATGATACAATATAAGTAAATCAATATCAAAGACAGAATAACGAGGAGTGATAAACGTGGCTCAGATACCTCAGATAAATAATCCGATAACCGCAAAAAACTATAATTACAGCTCCCGCCAGATGGATCCGAATACCGAGCCGTTTGATATAGTAAAGCTTACGGGAGTGCAAGGCTCCGGAAATTCCTCGGCTTCCGGCGCGCGCAGCCGCCTTGAAATGGGCAACCGGGAGCTTATCCCGCTTCAGGTACAGGTCGCAAAAGACCCCACCCTTGCAGTGGAAACCCTCAAAGACCTGCTCAACATCGAGGTACTGAATCAGGCGCTGATAAACGGTCACACCGAGCTTTACGGAAAGCTTGAGGACTTAGCCGCCGCCCTCTATGTAAAGCCGGAGGAGCTGGTGCAGGAGATCCAGAATCAGGAGCAGCAGAACACCATGTTCAGCGGTCATGAATTTTATGACGTACTCCGCGAGGTGGCAAAAACCACCACCGACCCCTCCACAAAGGAGCTTATCGGAAACCTGCTGAAATCCATAAATTTCGCCCAGAACAAAAACGAGATCCTCGGTGCACTGAGAGCGAACATGAAGTTCCTGTCGGAATACTTCTCCCCCAACGAAAAGCTGTCGTCAAAGCTGCTGAACCTTTCGCAGGAATGGGGCGCGGCTGACTCGGAGAAATATTTCGATTATCTCAAGGGAGAAACCCTCGCGGTGCTGAAGGACGTAAGCGGAAGCCTTCTGAACGATGAGCGGACGCAGATGCTCATTCCGCTGATAACGCATAACCTGTCCCGCTACAACAACAGCCCGTATATGTGCAAGGAGTATTTCAACCTGCTTCTGTCGCAGATATCCTCCGGAACACTCCGGGAGTCGCTGAAAAATTCCTTTAACCGGCTTTATTCCGCTATCTTCAACAAGCAGAAGATGACCGACCCGCAGGATACCCAGCCGCAGCAGTCCGCCGCACAGGAAACCTCCTCCCAGGAGCAGACAGTCCCTTTAGATAATTATACAACAAATCAAACACAAAATCAACCACTATCAGGAAATTCTGACTATAAAAATTCAGATTTTACGGCGGCAAATAATGATATTCAGCGTAATGACGAAATTGACCCAGAAAAAATTGGTGAAAATGCCGAGGAAGAACCGGAGCTGACCGGATACGAGCGATTCCTGAACGAAAGCATGAGCCAGAAATCATACATGACCCTGCTGAAGCAAAGCGGCTATAATATTGAGCAGCAGCTTGCGGCGTACAGCCGCGGCAGGCAGACCGGCTTTCAGACCCTGCACAATCTGGTAAAAGGACTTTTTGCCGAGGACGAAACCGGCGAGTATTCCGCCCAGTTCACACAGGACTTTTCAAAGCTGCACACCATTCAGGAGGTAATAGACAAGCTGAATGAAATGCTCCGCGCCATGCCGGATATGCCGATAAGAGAGCGGCTTTACGGCGCGTTTGTGGACGTTATCGACAAAATGGCGCTTAAGAACGAGCTTCCCCAGCACGGAGTAAGACCCCCGGTAAGCTCCACCCTTGACAGCCTGACCGACTTCATCGAAGAAAACATAAATCACCCCGCGCTGAAATCCCTCGACAGCTTCAACGCGGCAAACCTTCTGCAAAGCCTGCTCAATGCGCCGGGAGTATTCACCCCGCTGGCGCACTACATACTTCCCCTCGACGTAGACGGCACAAAGGCATTCGGCGAGCTGTGGGTAGACAACGATGAAAACAACCCCAACAACACCCCCGGCACCCAGCGCAATTATCACCTGTTCCTCACCTTTGACGTGGAGAGCATCGGCAGATTTGAGGTAGACCTTTACGCCCTCGGCGACGAGGTGAACCTGACCCTGCTTTATCCTCCCCGGTTTGAAAAGCAGATAGACCCCATGAAGGACAGAATAAACAAGGTAGTGCGTAATGTCGGCTATAATACCCGCACCTTTGAAACCGCGCCGCTCAAAGCCCCCCACAATCTGACGGAGATATTCCCGAAGATACTGGATAAGCGAACCACCCTCAATACCCGCGTATAAGGAGGAGATATGATGGAAAAACACCCGAAATCCCCGGCAAACAACAAGCGCCTTTACGGACAGAATGCCGCGGTGGCTCTAAAATACAATCCAGATATGAACTATGCCCCGGTGGTGGTAGCCTCCGGACTTGGCGAGCTTGCCCAGCGCATCGTGAATATCGCGGACGAAGCCGGAGTGCCGGTCTACCGCGATGACAGCGTAGCCGCGCTTCTTGTAATGCTGAACGCTGGCGAAACTATCCCGAAAGAACTTTACCAGATAGTCGCCGCGATCTATGCCGAAGTAGTCTATACCGCCAACGATATGCGGAAAAAGTGATATACTATAAAACCACCGACAATAATTCCCCATAACAACAGCAGATCCGGGCAGCCCCGCGCCGCCCGGATATTATTTATTCAGCCTTAAAATTTCCATTTTCCGCAGGATTTGCACTCAGAAACAGTGTTCGGATTAATGAACCCGCAGCCCCTGCACTGCCATTTTGTGGGGTCGGCAGCTATCTCAGCGGCTTTCTTAGCCGTTTCGTAGGTTATGCGGTTATATTCCGCCCCGCCCTCCATTTTGGACAGAATTCCATTCAGCTTTACAATAAGATAGATCTCAATAATTCCACAGATAATATTACCCGAAAGGAAATACAGCACCGCATTGATTATATACATTACCCGGCAAACCTGCACCGCCCAAGCCTTTTTCAGCAGTATCATCACACCCAGGAACACCATAGCAAGCTGTTCGATGATAAAAAAAATCCCGATCGTGATAAAAGCCCCATAAAGCCTTATCAGCATCTGATACGTCATAATGTTTTCTTCAGTCTGCTCAATAAGACCCGCATTCCAGCTCTCAGTAAGTGTTCCGCTTAAAGAGCTGAAGGAAGCGGTCATAATTATCCACTGAAGCAGAGAAATAGCGCAGACAACAATAGTCATGCCGCCGATAAAGCTAAGCATTTTTTTTTCCTTGCCGGAAAGTACATTGTCGGCTGACAACCTGTCAAAAATGTCGATCGGAGTTGTAGGTCTGCCGCATTTGTCGCAGACAAGCTCATTTTTATCCGCAAGCGGCTGCTTGCAGACGGAACAATATTTTTTCATATAATTACCTCAAGAAACGAATACATAATATATAAATCTGTTAATTCATATCCAACCCAAATCAGCCCTTATTTATCCTCAAGCCCCTTCAACGCCTTTATCTCGTCCTTGCTTATCCGAACCTGCCCGTCCTTGATCAGCTTCACATCAGCCTTATTAACAGTGATAGGCGCGTCGGGATTTTTGTCAAGCTGCACCTTGAGTATACCGGTGAGCAGATTAGTTTCACAAACCTTGCCCCTGCCCTCGGCGGTTTCTACATAAGCTCCCACCTTCGGCGTAGTCCGCAGGAACTCCTCATAGCAGTTCTGCTCGTATTTCAGACAGCACATAAGCCGCCCGCAGGTGCCGGAGATCTTAGTTGGATTAAGGGACAGGGACTGCTCCTTAGCCATCTTGATAGAAACCGGCTGAAACTCCCCGAGGAAGCTTGAACAGCAGAACGGCCGCCCGCAGATACCAAGCCCTCCCAGCATCTTTGCTTCATCTCTGACTCCGATCTGCCGCAGCTCTATCCTTGTGCGGTAAACGGCGGCAAGATCCTTTACCAGCTCTCTGAAATCCACTCTGCCGTCCGAGGTGAAGTAAAACAGTATCTTGCTCCCATCAAAGGTGCAGTCCACGTCGATAGGCTTCATGTCAAGCTTGTGCTGAACGATCTTCTCCGAGAAAACCTGCATTATCTCCTTTTCCTGACGGCGCTTTTCAGCAAGCTGCTTCTCGTCCGCTGGAGTAGCCTTGCGGATAATGCTCTTGAGCGGAGAAACGATAGTGCTCTCCGGAACCCTTCTGTTGGTCAGCACGATGTCCCCGCATTCAACTCCCCGGGCGGTTTCCACGATAGCCTTTTCGCCCTGTTCAAAGCTAATCCCAGCCGGCGCGAAATAATAAACCTTGCCCACGTCCTTGAACCTTACGCCAATGATCTCAACCAAAGCGTTCGGATCAGCCTGCTTTTTTTCCTGCTTAGAATAATTCTCCCTGCGCTCCTGACGGTCAGGACGTTCCTGTCGCTCAGGACGCTCCTGTTTCTCCGGACGGTCCGGGTGATTTTTACGATGCTCAACAAAATCCTGCGGTCTGAATTCCTTTTTCGCCGCATTCTCTGTGGAATTAGTATTATTCTGCGCCTTTTTTTCAGCCTCCTGCGGCTTGTCCTTAGGCGCGATTTTTTCGGTAAAATAATTGTTATCCATTTTTCTCCAATCTATCTATATAATAATTCCAGATGTAAGATAAGCCGAGCACAGCGCCAGATTAAGATTAAGCGAACCCACCGAGTTCACCTCAAATATCTTGTCCAGCATAGCCGTCACCGCTGCTTCATCATAAACCTTAGCTATATTCCTTGCCTCTGCCTTTCCGCAGGAGCAAAGCTCCCCGCCGGCTCTTACGGCAAGCGCGTCCCTCAGTATCCCAGCGAGGTATTCAAGAACCCCGGCATATTCCTTTCTGCCGGACTGCTCCGCCAGCGCGGCGCAAACCATATATCCGCTTTTTTTCGCAATTCCCGCCGCCGCGTGCCTTGCAGTTTCCATGAGCTTTGTTTCATCGCCGCCGTTCAGCACCTCAAGACATTTTCCGATATTTCCGCTCATGGTCTGGGAAAGCTCCCGCGCCTTTGCCCTGTCCACACTGAATTCATTCACAAGGCATTCGCAGCATTCCTCCGGCGAACACTCCGGAATTCTGTACTCCGTCACCCTCGACCGAATGGTAGAAAGCAGACTGCCGGAATTCTCGCACAGGAAAATAAACCTGTTCCACGGCTCCGGTTCTTCTATATTCTTCAGCAGCGTATCCTGAACTGCGGCTGACATTTCATCGGCATTTTCAAAGATATAAACCTTAACATCGCCGTCATTCGGCTTAACGGCAGCGCCCTTTGAAACTATCTCCCGCATATTCTCAATGTTGTATTTCCCGCCGCATTTCTGCAAAACGAAGATCACGTCCGGGTGACTGTCCGCGTCGATTTTTGAACATACCGGACAGCTTTCGCAGGGAACAGCCCCGCACATCATCTGCTTTGCGATGAATTTCGCTGTTGTTCTCCTGCCGCTGCCTTTTTCTCCGGTGAGAAGAACCGCATGGGACAGCCGGTTTTCTCCGGCGGCGTCCTCCAGTATCTCAACAAGGCTTTCTTTTCCGTAAAGCTTCATTATACCTTCTCAAATCTCTCAATATTTGTAACGAAAATAGTAGCGCCTCCGACGGAAACCTCCACCGGGAAGCTTGTATAATTGCTCAGACCGTAGCTTGCGGAATTAGGCACGAACTGCTGACGCTTGTGACTGTGCTTGGTGATGATCTCGATGACCTTATCCACCTGTTCGTCCTCAGAGCATATCATGAACGTAGTATTTCCTGCCATAAGGAAACCGCCGGTAGAAGCCAGCTTAGTAGCCTGAAAACCGTTCTGTGTAAGCGCAGAAGAAACCGAATGGCTGTCGTCGTTATTTACAATAGAGAATATCAGCTTCATTTATAAATTACCTCCAGCTTTCGCCGCCCCGCAGCGAGCATATTTATACATTATCTATTATACAGCATTTTGATCAAAAATGCAATGATTTTTTGAAAGTCACTCATATTTGCGGGATTTTTTGTCACTATATTTATAAATTGTAATTTGTCGGGCAATGGGGGAGAGGGGCGAAGCCCCAAAAAGTCTTGATTATTCGCAAAGCAACCTGCCCGAATGAATGGGGCTGAATGCCGTCGGCAGCGCACATTTTCCCAGTCAAAGTATCTTTCACTCTGTATCCGTGAAAAACCGGACAAGGGGGAAAAGGGGAGAGGGCGCAAACAGGACGTTTGCG
>CAMAGG010000046.1 GCA_945833805.1 uncultured Clostridia bacterium
CTAGAATCTGACGGCTTCTCGCCACCCTGAAAAGGTGACTTTTTCAACAAGCTGGATTCCCGGATAAAATCCGGGGAATATTTTTATGTCAGCAGCCGCCGTATCTCCGCCGCGAAATAAAACGAACCGCCGAAGTACAGCAGCGCTCCGTCAGCAGTTTCCCGCGCGTAGTTCAATGCCTGCTGCGGATCGTGGAATACCTCTGCGTCCGGCGAGAACTTCCGCAGTTCCTCCGCAGGGACAGCGCCCTCAGAGAAGTTATCGCAGAATATCACCCGGTCGAAGCAGGGGAGAATGACCTCCAGAAAAGCACGGCAGTCCTTGGTGTTCATCATGCCTATCGCCGCAGTTTTATGCGTATATCCCGACTGTTCCAGCGCTGATCTGACCGCTGCCGCCGCCTGAGGATTATGCCCGCCGTCCAGCAGGATATTTCCGGGGAACAGCTCCATTCTGGCGGGGATTACGGCGCGTTCAAGACCCGCTGCTATCCTTTCCGTAGGAATTCCCATGCAGCTCAGTGTTTCTATTGAGGTCAGCGCGTTGTTTATCTGATATTCGCCGCCCATTCTGACGCGGTATTCCTGTCCTTTATAGTTGAAAAGGCTGCCGGAAAGTCCGGGCTTTCCGTGGATATCAAGCGCGTTCATATCCGGGATTACCAGTTTCGCTCCGGTTTCATCGCAGCGAGCCTTAATGACCTGCATTGCGCCTTCCGGGATACCATAGGCGCAGACTGCCCTGCCGCCCTTGATTATTCCGCATTTTGACGCGGCTATCTTTTCCACAGTATCTCCAAGGATCTTCGTATGGTCAAGACCTATTGAGGTAATTACCGCCGCTTCCGGCTGCGGAATTATGTTGGTGCAGTCCAGCGTACCGCCGATACCCGCTTCAAGAACAACGTAATCCACCTGTTTTTCTAGGTAGTAGAGAAACGCGACCGCGTTCAGTATCTCAAACTGGGAGAATTCCAGATCTCCGCACTGATCCGCAGCTTCGCCCACTATCCCGGATATCCGGGCAAAATCCCCGGTGCTGATGTCGTGGCAGCCCTCCGGTGATGTGATCGCTATCCTCTCGCATACGCTGCGGACGTAGGGGGAGGTGAATTTCCCCGCAGTATATCCGCATTCCGCAAGGGCGCAGGCGCAGAATTCCGCAGTAGAGCCTTTGCCGTTCGTGCCGACGATGTGAATGTAACGCAGCTTTTCCTGTGGATCTCCGAGCTTATGGCACAGCGCAGCGAACCGGGAAAGATCCTTTACCGGCGCGCCGAAATGAGAATACTGCCCCAGAAATTCTTCGATATCCCGGCAGTTGCAGCTCAGTGCCAGCCGCATTCGTCATAGTCCTTCCACTTTTCGTTGTAGCGCATTTCGTCCGCAAGCTTCATGCAGATGTATGCGACCGCAGTTGCCACTACGATCACCGCGCCGATTATCGGGATAACTACCTTTGCGGTAGGACCGATCTTATTGTTCATTTTTTCATGGATAGTTTGCATAATTATATTCCTTTCTCTGTGTAAGCCTGATCATTCGCCTGAAAGTAATCTGTACAGTTCCTTGCGGGAAATTCCGGCAGCCTGCGCCGCTTTCTTGCAGGCTTCGGACAGCTTGTCGCCGCCCTCAGCGTAGCTTCTTGCCAGTTCAGCAGCCTGTTCAAGGGACATAGCCTCCTGCTGCTGCGGAGCTGCACCCTCGATGACGATAACATATTCGCCCCTCGGTTCAGTCTGCTCGTAAATGCCGCACAGTTCCGAGATCGTTCCCCGGATAACCTCCTCGTGTAGCTTTGTCAGCTCCCGGCACAGTGCCGCGTTCCTGCCGCCGCCGAGGGCTTCTGACAAATCCGAAAGAGTCTGCCGCAGCTTGTGCGGGGCTTCGTAATATATCAGCGTGTGAGGAAGTCCTGCGGCGTCCTTCAGCCGCTCCTGCCGCTCCTTTTTGTTCACCGGGAGAAATCCCTCAAACGCGAACCGGGTAGTGTCGATACCGCTTATCGCGACTGCGGCGATCGCGGCATTGCAGCAGGGTACAGACTCCACCGGGATACCCTGCTCATAGCATTTCTGTACGAGATAAACTCCGGGGTCGGAAATGCAGGGCATACCCGCGTCGCTCACCAGAGCCACGCTGCTTCCCTCCGAGAGAAGCTGAAGTATCTTTGCGCTTTTTTCCGCTTCATGAGGCTTGTAGTAGCTGAGAAGCGGCTTTTTTATGCCAAAGTGGGTCAGCAGCCGGAGGGTCACGCGGGTGTCCTCGGCGGCGATATAGTCCACGCTTTCCAGCGTTTCAATTCCCCGCGGGCTGAAATCCGAGAGATTTCCTATGGGCGTACCCACAACATAAAGCTTTCCGCTGTCAGTCATAAAGTCTTGTGTACTCCTCGGTATAGGATTTGTCGTCATTACGCAGTATCATAGGCTTTTCAACGATCATGCCGGACTTTGCACCCTTCTTTCCGGTGACAAGGAACAGCCACGGCTTGTCAAGAACGCTGTTGAACACAAAGGTAATGCTTTTCGGCTCGATTTTGTTCTCCCGCATGGAGTTCAGCACGTCCGCGAGCCGCTCCGGGCGGTGGCACATTTTCAGCAGTCCACCGTACTTGAGCAGCTTTCCGGCGGCGCGGCATACGTCGTCCACGGTACACATCAGCTCGTGCCGCGCGATAGCCTGCGGTCTTGCCAGCTTTTCAAATCCGGAGCCGCTGGTCATATACGGCGGATTTGCGGTGACGATATCCATTGTTTCAAAGCCTATCTGGGTCTGATTTAGTTCTCTGAGGTCGGCAAGAATCGGCTGGAGCGAGTTTTCCAGATGATTTTTTTCCACCGACATTTTCAGCAGATCTATCGCCTCCTCCTGAATATCTACGGCATAGATCAGGTGCGGTTTAATGTTCTTGCAGAATATCAGCGGAATTATGCCGCAGCCGGTGCAAAGGTCGCACACTACGCTGTCCGGCTTAACCCCCGCATAATAGGCGAGCAGGAACGCGTCCGTGCCGAAGCGGTGATTTTCCGACACATACATAGTGAGCGGGCCGAGTGAAAATACTTCCGTTTCCATTATATTATTCCTCCGTTCAGGCAAATCAGCCTACAATTATCTGTCCGTCCGGGACAACGATATTTTTTCGTTTGGATACGTTCATCAGCATTGACAGGGCTAGGGAAACCGGGCCGACGCGTCCGATATACATTGTTATTATAAGAAGTATACGTCCGGAGGTTCCGGCTATCGCGGTGACTCCCGAAGAAAGTCCGGTGGTAGAGAATGCGGATACCGCTTCAAACAGGCACCGCACGCCGCTTATTTCGTCCGGCGTTGTGAAATAGAGCACCGAGAAGCAGATTATTACCGCGATCAGCGACAGAAGCGTGACCGTCAGCGTGCGGTAGACCGCCAGCTTGTCTATCTTGTGCTTCAACAGTTCCACATCGTTTTTGCTCCGTATATAGGAAACCACTGTCATGATAAGCACCAGCACCGTGGTGGTTTTTATACCGCCGCCGGTGGAGGCAGGGGAGGCTCCGATAAACATGAATACGCAGGTGCCGAGCTGGGTGAAGTCTGACATACCCTCAATGGGGATAGAATTATATCCTGCGGTTCTGGCGGTGACGCTGGAGAAAAACGCGTTCAGCAGCTTCTCGCCGAAGCTCATATTGCCGAGGGTTTCTGGGTTTCTCCATTCGGCGGCGAGGTAGAAAAGCATTCCCCCCGCGATCAGGATCCCGCTTGTTATAAGTACCGCCTTTGTGTGCAGGCTTAGCTTGTGCTTTTTGCGTATGTTCAGGAAATTTTCCCAGACAATAAAGCCCAGACCGCCTACTATAATAAGCAGAGCCACTGTGATAAGCACCAGAGGGTTGTCGCAGTATCCGGTGAGGCTTGAGTAGGGACTGTCGGCTCCGCACAGATCAAACCCGGCGTTGCAGAATGCGGTAATGCTGGTGAACACTCCCATCCAGATCCCAAACCCGCCGTGCTTAGGAAAGAACGCAATGCTGAGAAGAACAGCGCCAACTCCCTCAATGATCATGGAATATTTCATTATGCTGATGAATATTCGCCGTCCACCCTGGAAGGTGCTTTCGGTGAGTCCGTCAGAGGCATTCGCCATGGTGCGGTAGCCCAGCTTTTTTCCCGCCGCAATATTGAAGAAGGTGATGATAGTTACAAATCCCAGACCGCCTACCTGAATGAGCAGCGCAATTACTATCTGCCCGAAAATCGTCCAGTTTGTGAAGGTGTCCGCGACAACCAGCCCGGTAACGCAGGTGGCTGAGGTAGCCGTGAACAGGCAGTCAAAGAACGGCGTGCTTCCCTCGCACGTTGAGGAAAACGGCAGCCACAGCAGCAGCGTACCCGCTATAATTATTATCAGAAATCCAAGACACAGGGTACGGGCAGGCTGCATTGGTTTGGCAGTTTTCTTTATTATTGGCATAAATGCTCCCCTTTTCTGATTTTATTTCTGTGAGCAGTCCGGGAACTCCCGGAAGAAAGATGAACGCTGTCAGCCCAAATCCTCTTCAGCGTTGAGAGGCTCGCCGACAGAAGACATATCCGCCTCATCTGCGGAGCGCTTGTACTTCATATAATCCCTTGCTGCTTCTCCGTAGGCAAAGACGGAAAGACCTCCCTGAGTTCCGATATAGTCGTAGCTTTCCGGATCAAGAGGCAGCTTTGTTCCCTCGTCCGCGATGATTATGCAGTTGTCGGGTAAATTCTTATCCTTGGGTATGATCGCAACTCTTGTGTTGAGGTTAAGGAATTGTATAAGACATGCGTTTTGAGAGCTGATATTGTACGCAGCGATCACAGGTGAAGCTGATTCGTTATAGAGCAGGGCAGACACCGACCGCGCAGGCTCTGTATTTTTCAGGTTTTCCCTTGCTGTTTGCGGGAGATATACAGTCCCTGCGAAAACCGAAGTGTAGAGAAACAGGCAGCAGCACATACCTGATATCAGTTTCGTAAGGTTTTTGCGGGTGCAGGAGATGAATACCGCCATCAGCGCAAGTACCGCAAACGTCACAGATGTCATGATGATAAAGCTGTCGGGGGCAAACGCCTTAGTATAGTCCTCTCCTATCCTCCATGGCATAAGACCCAGCACCGGGGAGCACATATAACCCTCGGCGGAGCTTATCATCTGCCATGAAACGGTGAAGAAGCCGAAGCAGACGTAGGCATAAATAGCCGCCGCCCAGCCGATATGTTTCAGATTGAGCTTATACCGGAACAGGAAAACAAGTACCAGAAATACCGCCAGCGGCGCAACGTTATCGGTGAAGCGCCCGAACATGGTGAGGTCTTTTATCTCGCCTATCTGGTCGCAGTCAAACATATACAGCGCCGAAATCAGCATAGAGCCGCCAACGGCGAGAAAAGAATATATTCCGAGGGCAGTGAGCCGGGCACTGTAAGTGTGCTTTGTGGAGGGTTCGTATACCTTTACTCCGTCTACCGTAGTCCCGCCCAGATTGCTGTGCCATTCCCTTATACGGACAAATATGAGCAGGAAGAATACGACCAGCGCGACCGTTCCCAGTCCGGCGGTGGAGGTCATAAAGGTGTAGAGATGTCCGAAAAGCGTTGAGATGAAGCGGTTGAAACCGTTCTCTCCGAACAGACCGAGAACCCTGCCCGCTTCGGCTGACAGAGTGTTACTGCTGGCATTTCCGTTCCAGACGAACTGCTGTATTGCTTCTTGGCAGAAATGTTCGCCAACGAATCCTGCGATGAGCGCCGGGATAAACACCGGCAGCACAAGTATTCTTCTGTTCATGCAGATCCGAACGATGAGAATTGTCAGCACGAACGCGATAACAACTGCGATAAGCCGCGGGTGAGCGGCATAACATACTGCGCAGAGTATTCCGGCGAATGCCGACCACGCAATGCGGGTCACTGCTTTCTGGCTGCCCATAGCCATGAACATTACCCACAGCAGCAACCACGGAAGCAGACTGCAAATCGCTTCATTCCAGATGAATTTTGAGTGGGCTATGTAGGTGATATAGCTGCCGCAGCAGAAAGCTATTGTCAACCTTTTCCATACGCTGTTTATTCCGAGCCGGGAGGCGACGTTATATGCTATCAGCGGGATTAAGCTGATGAGTACGCCGTTCACCACAAGGCAAGCCTTGTACAGCGCATAGGAATTGCTGAACAACAGGAATAGCGGCGTGTACAATACCGCCTGAATATAGCCGTAATAATTGCTTATCTGACCCATAAGCGCAGACCAGTCCCTGCCGGAATAGAATGCGGCAATGCTGGCAACGCCTATCTCATCGGGATCTATCGCAGGCAGCTCCATGCACATTGCCATGAGAGAATGAGCTACCACGCTGACCGCGAACATGATGAACATTATCCCGCGGTCGCCGAAATTTGAGTAGAAGCGTTTAAGAGCCTGTATCATTTTGTATTGGTTTCCTTTTTGTGCATTTCATCTTTAGGTTAGCTGCAAATATTATATCGTTGCGCCCGCAGCCTGACCGAAGTTGGCAATATACAGGAGAACGCAGGCTTCCGCCAGATAAACGGCGAGAATTGCGATTATAGCGCGCAGCCATGAGGGGCTTCCCTTTTCGGTGAGCGCCTGATAGTAGCCCTCGGCTTTTCCGTCATTGTAGTTCATGCGTATCTTTTTGATGCGCTTTACGCTGAACCGGTAATAGAGGTAGTCGCCGAACAAACACATTCCAACCATTGCAACGAAGTTCAGACCGCTTGTCAGAAGCTGTATTCCGTTGATGAAGCCTGCGCTGCCGATACCCATGACGCTGAGCAGGGTAGGAATGTAATAGACCACCTCAAGAAGCATCAGGAGAAGTCCTGCAATATCCATACGGCGATAGAACTGGTGAATAGGAGCAAAAAGTCCCGAACACAGGTTGAAGAATATTATGCGCTTTTTCTGACCGGGCTGTACCGGGGCGCGGAATACGGAGAATGCCTGTGAATAGTGCATAACGGAGCGTCCGACAAAGCAGGAAAGCTCGCGGTTGCTTACTCCGTCCGCTCCGCGGGTCTCGTCCATAGTCTGGCTTCTGAACTGATTTATGACTTCGTCAAGATCCACCGGCTGACCTCCCGGAATGTCAGAGCTGCTGTGAGCTCCGGGATTACCACCGGGATATTCCGCGTGATGAGGGTCGTTGTTTTCGTCGCTGTTATCGACATATTCCTGCTGGCTGGGCTGTTCGGTTTCCTCTGCCGGCGGCTGTTCGTCCGGGAGATATCCTTTCCAGACAAATCCGGCGGCATGATAGCTTTCTACTCCGCAGCGGTTGTATTTAAGGTAGCACGCTCTGTGGTGAGGAGTGCCGCAAACAGGGCATACTACCACGTCAGAGTTCTCGTTTATCGGAATTCTGCACACCGGACAGAGCTTGTTGTCAAATCTGGACATTTGCTGTTCCTTTCGTATAACTATTTTCCTTTGATGGGAAATGAATGAACATTTTGATTTGCCGTTTTTAGGCGGGCTTCTGGCAAAGCCTAGTCAGAACGTAGTTCTGAACAACATATTATCAAGAACATCTCGCCGTTCCCCGAATTAAAAAATTCGGACGGCTGAGAGAACCTTGAATAAGAATCAAGCGCAGCTCAGCGGCATTTCGCTGAAATATATTATAGTATACCACATTCTCCGATATATTTCAATAAAAAACCGAAGCGGTAATGTGAAAATTATCAAAAAAATGCCGGACTGTATGACTGCTGCACCACCAGAGGAGCTTTTTGTGTAAAATGCACATAAATATAGGTTTTGAAACGCCGTCCAAGAAACCTTGTGAATGTCATGTACCCATTCCTTTATGCGGAATTACCGGGCCATGTTGAAAATTCATGTTTATGTTGATTACTTTGTTGAAAGTTTTTTGTCTAAAATCAACAAGAGTAGTGCAAAATGAATTTGATTTATTCTGCAAAAAAGCAGAAAATCGCCGTTTGGTCTGCTAAATTTAAAATTTTCTGTTGACGACAGTAATTTTTTTGGATATACTATTAGCAAGAGATAAGACAGAAATATAGCTGCGGTCTCTGAAACAAAGGCAGTGCAGAAAACAAAAGAAAGAAAACACATCGGAAAGCGCCTGCTTTCCTGAATCACGGCAGAACTTAAATATTTATAATGGAGGTTTTAAACTATGTGCATGAAAGACGTTGAAGTAAAGAACCAGGTTGGGCTTCACGCAAGACCCGCAACATTCTTTATCCAGAAGGCAAATGAGTACAAGTCTTCTATCTGGGTAGAAAAGGAAGAGCGCAGAGTAAATGCTAAGAGCCTTCTCGGTATTCTCTCTCTCGGTATTGTAGGCGGTGCGAATATCCGCATCATTGCTGACGGCAGCGATGAACAGCTTGCTGTTGACGGCCTCGTAAAGCTTGTTGAGGGCGGTTTCTCCGAGTAATTTTTTCGGTGGGAGCGCGATAATGCAGCAGGGACGTTTTGCGTCCGAAAACGCTGCGGGATATTATTTCAGGATTTTTCCGCATCAGCGGACTTTGGGGCAGGATCCGGAACATACCGGTTTCTGCCCTGATTTGTTTTTTGATAATTTTCGGAGGAACTATGAAAAAGATCATTTCCATCGCGGCAGCAGTCATCTCTGCCGTAATGCTTTCCGGCTGCGCTGCAAAGCTTCCTGAGGGCTACCAGCAGTTCATGGACGCGCGGAAAAAATATGATCAGCTTGACAGCGCGCGGGTCACGATGACCAATCTTGACAGCGGCGAGGAAATAATGGAGTTCAGTTTTTATTTCACCGGAAACGATGAAATGGTGTTCAGCTATTTCGGCTGCTGGAACGGCGAGGAGCAGCAGGCGTACAGCGACGGCGCAGAATTCTTTTATAAGGAGGACGGCGACGAAAAGTGGTCTGTGATAAATTCCTCTGATGAGAATTACATCTACAATATTTATAACCGTGAATACCGCTATCCCTATGCGGAGGGACGCATTTTCTTCCTTGCTGCGGAGGCTGTCGGGAGCGCGGAGATCTCAGAGTCCGGCGGCGCGACAAGAATAAAGTATGTCTATGACACGGAAAAGCTGAATTCCGTTTCAATGCCGGGGGTAGAGGAGGAGATCTCGGATTTTTCGGCTCTCATGACCACGCTTGATATCGGCTCTGACGGAATTGTAACGGATTTCATCGAAAGCGGAACGGTCACAACGGTGTCCGGAGAGACCCTCACGCTCAATATGAAGATCTCCGTCAGCGATGTAAATAAAGTGTTTGAGGTAGTTAATCCGGTTGACGAGATATATAAGAAAGGCGAGAAGCCGGAGCATACTGAACAATAAGTCCGTGCTGATAAAAATAATAGTCATTAGCCGGGAATTATTTCCTTGTAACCGTGTTACAAAAGATGCGCTTATCTGAAAGTTTTGTGAAATGGTTACAAAACGGTTACAAAATGTTGCAAAATGGTTACAGACGTGTTATAATATCATATAAGTATCGGTATTGTCAGGATACTTAAAGGAAAATGTAACGGAGAATGTTATGAATTCAGATAAATCAAGCAGATTTGCCGCTGTGGGCGGTTTTGTATATGATAAAACCGCGGCTGCCGGAGAATACCTGCTTTCGGTACTCGTGACAGTCCTTTCCGCACTTGGCAGGGGAGTTTCCCGGCTGCTCAGGGCGATTGACCGGCGCTTCGGCTGGCTTAGGGGCAAGCTTCTTGGGCTGCTGAAAACTCTGGGCAGGAAGCTGTCAATGCCGTTTGTGCGGTATTACAAGGCGCTCCGCATGGGCGGAAATGAAATACGCCGGGAGCGGGACAAGGGATTTTTCCCAGCCTGCCTCGCGGGAATACGCATGGTGGGAAGAACGCTGCTTGGAAAGCGCGGACTTCTGGTGACGATCTGCAACTGGGCGCTTCCGGTGGTCAGCTGCGTATTCCTGTTCAATATCGTGACCTACGCAAACAGCATGACCTACGCACTGAAGCTTACGGTGAACGGCGATTTCATGGGCTACGTCAATGATGAAACGGTGTTCAACGACGCTGAGAAGATCGTTCAGCAGCGTATAACCTATCTCGACAGCAACAAGGAAATGTTCAGCTTTGAGAGCGAATATGCGGTGGAAATGGTGGGCTACGGCTCGACCTTGACCAAGTATCAGCTTGCGGACAAGATGCTGGAATCAATGGGCGAGGAGATCAGCTTCGCCTATGGAATGTACATAGGCAATTCCTTCTACGGCGCGCTTGAGAGCCGTGACAGGGTGGATCAGACCCTTGAACAGCTCCTTGACGTATACCGGGAGGGCGGCGAGGAAACCGTAAAATTCGAGAGCGAGATAACCTATGAGCCGGGACTGTATCTCACCGAGAGTATTGTAAGCGAGGACTCGATAATAAAGCTCATTACTTCCAAAAAGAGCGTAGCTTCTTATTACACTGTTGTTGAGGGCGACTCTCCCTACGGAATTCTCGACAAGCTCGGAATGACCGAGGAGGAGCTTGCATTGCTCAATCCGGACTTCTCCCTTGAAAGCTCGCTGTTTGTCGGGGATAAGATCCTCATTAATCAGGAGGAGCCGTTCCTTGCGGTTTCCGTCACAAGAAAGGAAACCTACAATGTGGCGACCGATTACGATACCGAATACACTGAGGATCCCACTCATTATCAGGGCTCGCCAACTATCGTTCAGGACGGTGTAAAGGGAACTGATCTTGTGACCGCAGATGTTTCTTATATCAACGGCGTGGAAACCCGCCGGAAGGTCATTTCCCGCAAGACCATTATCGAGCCGACGCCGCAGATCATATCCCTCGGAACCAAGGAGATCCCGAAGAATGTCGTTGTTTCCATTCCGGAGAATATGCCGGTGGGACAGTTCCTGTGGCCGGTGGGCGGCTCTGACGGAGGTCAGATAAGCGAGATGATGTATGGCTACGGCGGATATTACCCACACGGCGGAATTGATATCGCTGCGCCCTATGGAACTCCGATCTATGCTGCGGAGTCCGGTACTGTTATCCTTGCACAGTGGTATTACGGCTATGGAAACTGCGTAATGATCCAGCACCCCAGCGGCATGGTTACCGTTTACGGTCACGCAAGCTATCTCCATGTATATGTAGGACAAGAGGTGACTATGGGTCAGCTTATTGCGGACGTTGGCTCCACGGGCGACTCCACCGGAAACCACTGCCACTTTGAGATACGCGTTGGCGGAATAAACGGCACAAAGGTAAATCCGATCAATTACCTGCCTTATCACAAGCGCGCGTCGTGGTGCATTGAATACTGATACAGCTTGTCTCCCGGTTTAGGCGGATTGCCTGAAACCGGGAGAATTTTTTGAGAATTGCAACCTTTTTTCTTTGTTCGCGGTATTAATTATAAGAAACCCCAATTCAGAAAGGAGTATCTCCATGAAAAAGAAATCATTCATTGCGATTATCACTGCAATTGCGCTGCTTTCCGGCTGCGCGTCACAGGAAAATTCAGCTTCGGTGAACGGAGCGTCTTCGACCGGGGAAACCGGTTCTTCCGCTGCGTCTGCTGACGGAGGATATACACCCTCCGGCGCTCCGGCGGCTTCAACCGCTGATCCTGCCGGTGAACCGGACAGCGTGGTTTCCACTGCTCCTGAGGAGCATTCTGCCGACTCCGGCGCAGGGACTTCCGATGAATCATTCGCTTCTTCCACAGGCACAGCGGGCGATGCTTCCACAGCGGCTACTGTGCCGTCCACGGCAGAAACGGCAGCGGCAGATCACTCTGATCCGACCGGCGGCGAATACAAGGGAACAGACATCGGCGGCATCGGCGATTCTGGCAGTTTTGACGAGCTTACAGGAGGAACCGATGGCTGGGACGGCTTTGTGGACGACGCCTGCGAGGTGGCGGAGGATATTGCGGTAGGCGATTATGCCGAGCCGGATTTCTGCCCGATATACGACCCTGAACTTCCGTATGTTGAACCCCAGATCCCTCCGGCTGCGGGACTTCTCACCGGCGGCGAGTGGAAGGACAATGACAACTGGGATTTCTGGCAGGATCTGTACGGCAGCGCAAATTACAGCGTTGACTGGGAGAGCTACCGTGAAGCATGGCGCACCGGAGCGGACTTCCGTCTGGAGGTCACTGTAAAGGACAGCTCCGGCGATCTGGTAAGCGGCGCGAAGGTTTCCAGCGACAAGCCGTATTATTCCGCAGTAACCGACAATCAGGGCAAGGCTTATCTGTTTTTCTCAAAGGATCAGCTTGTCAACGGCACGTCCGGGATCACCGTAAGCTTTGGAAATTCCACCCAGACAGAGAATGTGACAATAAACGGGGATCAGAGCCTTGAGATCACTTTGAACAGCGATACAGAGCCGAATGAAAAGACCCTCGATTTCATGGTGGTATGCGATACCACGGGTTCAATGTGGGACGAGCTGGACTACCTCAAGGCGGAGCTTGAGGACGTTGTTACCCGGATAAAGCAGGAAAACGCGAACATTCCCACCCGAATGAGCGTGAATTTCTACCGGGACGAGGGTGACGAATACGTTGTCCGGGAATTTCCGTTCACCACTGACCTGAGCGCGGCGGTAAACGCTATCGCGGCTCAGTCCGCGGACGGCGGCGGAGATACCCCGGAGGCGGTTCACACTGCTCTTGAAAGCGCGATAAATAACCATGACTGGGACGAAAATTCCATAAAGATAATGTTCCTTGTGCTTGACGCGCCGCCTCATGACGACGTTCAGATCATCGACCAGACCATAAAGCTGGTAAAGACTGCTGCGGAAAAGGGTATACGCATTATCCCTGTGGCTTCCAGCGGCATTGACAAGTCTACCGAATATCTTCTGCGCAGCATGGCTTTCATGACCGGAGGAACATACGCATTCCTTACAAACGACAGCGGTATCGGCGGCGATCATATCGAGCCGACTATCGGAAGCTACGAGGTGGAAAAGCTGAACGACCTCATGGTAAGGATCACCGGAGAGTACCTCAAGTGATTTTTGAATTATATCCATAAAATAACATTCAGAAGCGCGGGAAAGACCTGCGCTTCTGCCTTTTTACTGGTAAATCAATAAAAGATTTCACAAAACCACTTGCAAAATTCCGAGAAATGTTGTATGATATAGATGTGGGTATTCTGTTTAGGTCTGCCCTTTTACTATTGAAACGAGGTGTATGTATGAAAGAGGATCTGCTACTCAGGATAGAAGAGCTGCTCCCGACTTTTTCCAAAAGCCAGAAGCTTATTGCCAATTACATTTTAAACCACTATGAAAAGGCGGCATATATGACCGCACTCAAGCTCGGAAATGCAGTAAACGTCAGCGAATCCACTGTTGTGCGCTTCGCGATAGAACTTGGCTTTGAGGGCTATCCTCAGCTTCAGCGTTCTCTCCAGAGCCACATAAAGAACCGACTTACTTCAATACAGAGAATGGACGTTACCCGCAGCAGAATAGGTGATCTCGATCCTGTTGAGGGCGTTCTGACGCAGGATATAGACAAGATCCGCCGCACCCTTGAAACGGTGAACCGCGAGGACTTTGAAAACGCAGTGAATACCATTGTTGACGCGCGCCGGATCTACATTCAGGGCGCAATGAGCAGCGGTATTCTTGCAAGCTTCATGCACTACTATCTGCGGCTCATCTTTGACAAGGTGACGCTTATCGGCTCGGTTGCCACAAGCGAGATCTATCAGCAGATGATACATATCGGCGAGGGTGATGTATTTATCGGAATGTCGTTCCCGAGATACGCAAAGAGCACCTTGAATGCCTGCAAATTCGCTCATGACGCGGGTTCGCAGATAATCGCCATCACCGACAGCGACAATTCTCCGCTGGCTCAGTACGCGCATACAACTCTCTGCGCATATTCAGATATGGTGAGCTTCGTGGACAGCCTTGTTGCGCCGATGAGCCTGCTTAATGCGCTTATTGTCGCTGTTTCCAACAGGAACCGCTGCCGTGTTGAGCAGACCTTCCGCAAGCTGGAAACTCTCTGGGACAGCAACGACGTGTACAAGAAAGATGTCTGAAATGGCTGAATTTGTTCATACACTTGATTTGTTAATAATCGGAGGCGGCGCAGCAGGAATGTACTGTGCCGCCAACGCCGCTGAAATGGGGCTTAAAGCTGCGGTTGCGGAGCATGGAAAGACGCTTGGACGGAAGCTCGGCATAACCGGAAAGGGTCGATGCAATGTCACCAACAACTGCGACCGGGACACGGCACTGAAAAACGTTGTCCGCAACCCGCGATTCCTGTACAGTGCTCTGTCTAAGCACTCCCCGGCGGATGTAATGGCTTATTTCGAGAAGCTGGGAGTTCCGCTGAAAACCGAGCGCGGGCAGCGGGTGTTTCCAGTTTCCGACAGGGCGGGGGATATAGTTTCCGCGCTGGAGCAGCGGCTGAAAAAGCTGAATGTTGAAATAATCAAGGGGAACTGTACAAGACTGCTTATTGAGGACGGAAAATGCTATGGCGCGGTGATTTCCGGCAGGGAGGTGCGGGCTTCTGCGGTAGTCCTAGCCACCGGAGGGTTTTCCTATCCCGCCACCGGGTCGGACGGCTCAGGCTACGCACTGGCAAAGCAGGCGGGGCATACCGTTGTTCCGTGTCAGTCTTCCCTTGTTCCGATGGAAACCGAGGAGCGGTGGACTGCGCGGGCTGCGGGGCTTGACCTGCGGAATATCTCAATGAAGCTTATCCGGGGCGGGAAGACGGTCTATGAGGATTTCGGCGAGCTTATGTTCATGGCTTACGGCATAGGCGGGCCAACCGTGCTGAGCGCGTCGGCGCATGTCCCGGCGGAGGAGAGCGGCGAGTATTCGGTGGAGATAGATTTGAAGCCCGCGCTTTCCGAAAAACAGCTAGACAGCAGAATCCTGCGGGATTTCTCCGAGCGTAAGGGAATGCGCTTCGCGGACAGCCTGAGAGGACTTCTCCCGGCGCCGCTTGCTCCGGTAATTGCGGATTTGTCGGGGATCCCGGCGGAGCTTCGGGTAGACGAGGTGACAAAGGAGCAGCGGCGGGAGCTGGGGCGGCTGCTGAAACGCCTCACACTGCATATTACACGGCTCCGTCCAGTGGAGGAGGCTATCATCACCCGCGGCGGTATTTCCGTTAAGGAGATTAATCCGAACACTATGGAAAGCAAGCTGTGTCCGGGGCTGTATTTCGCCGGGGAGATAATTGACTGCGACGCGCTGACCGGAGGATTTAATTTGCAGATCGCCTTTTCCACGGCTTACGCGGCGGCTGTGGCAATATCCGGAATATGAGATTTTTACCGTTTTCGACAGATTCGGGGGCGGTAATTTTTTTGTCCGACTGAATAAATTGTCGAAAAAAATGGTGAAAATTCTATGAAATTGCAAAAAAACACTTGCATTTTTAAAAAGAGTGTGCTATAATAAATTGAATAAATGTATAGGGGTAGTTTTACCTTTTTGCATTTTTTGACATATCAGCCGCCTGGTAGGTGGTACATTTAGTTAATGTTTATGCCGGAAAAAAAGATTTCAGCGGCAATAGACGGCCCCGTCGGACCAGGTAAGAGCAGTATTGCCCGTACCGCCGCGAAAAGGCTGGGCTTTGTTTACGTTGATACCGGAGCGCTTTACCGAGCGGTCGGACTTTATTGTCACAGGAGCGGCGCGGATTTGTCGCAGC
>CAMAGG010000047.1 GCA_945833805.1 uncultured Clostridia bacterium
TGGTATAATGGTTTTATACAGGCAAATTGGATGCAAATAAACGACTGTAAGTATATTATCAACTGAAATATACCGGAGGTATTAAAAATGAGTATCAAATGGCTGAAATATGCTGCTGCGGCAATGGCGCTCTGCATGACGCTGACATCATTGACCGCGTGCAGTGGTTCGACAGAATCCGAGGAGTCAGAAGAGAGTACCTCGGAAACATCTTCTGAGAGCGCTGAGGAAACGGAGCCTGTCGCAAAGCTTGGTTTCATTTACAACGGCAGCGTTGACGAATTCAGCTTCACCGGCGACTGCAACAAGCAGCGTATAGCGGCACAGCAGTACTCTAACATTGAATCTGAATACATAGAGAACGTCAACGTGGCGGATTTTGAAAAGGCTGTGAAGCTTCTGGTGGAGGACGGCTGCACTCACATCGTATCCGGCAGTCCGGCATTCAGCCACGCGATAAACCCTGTTTCCCAGAGCTACATGAACATTAACTTCATTGATTACGGTTCAAGCACCCGCTCTGTGAACATCTATGCATATACCGAGAGCATTTATCAGGGAGCCTATGTTGCTGGAGTAGCTGCGGCTTTCAATTCCGAGAGCGAGAAGATAGGAATAGTTGTCGATCCGGTAATGCTGTATTCAGTGCCGGTTGTAAATGCGGCGGCGCTTGGTACTCAGATAGTTTACTCAACGGCTACGCTGGTAACCGCTACCGCGAGGGAGGACGGAGAAATCAGGAAAGCTGTGGACGCGCTGGCGAATATGGGCTGTGATGTTATCATCAGCTACACCCAGTCAGCGGAAACTGTGGAATACTGCAACAAAAAGGGCATCAAGGTGATCGGCAATCTTGATTACAGCGAAAATGCCGGGGATTATGAGAACCTGCTGATGTATTTCTACTCCTCCAGGGACAGCTTTTATCTGTCGCAGTATAAATCAATGCAGCTGGACGAGTGGCAGCCGGAATCCTATATGGGAACTCTCGGAAACGGCGTGGTGAACGTATCTGACGCGCTTTCCGCCGCAAAGAACGGAACTCAGGACATCATGAATAATCTGATCCCTAAAGTGGCGAGCGGCAGAGCATATATTTTTATTGATCAGCTTAAGGACGTGAACGGTACTATCATGCAGCGGGAGGGAGTTGCTATGGCAACCAGTGATATCCTTTCTATGAACTGGTATGTGCTGGGCGTTGACCTGTCCCTTGATTCCTTTATTGAGTCAAAGAATACCCCGGACATCTCGGAGCTTGTCATCAAGAAGTAATATTCCCATAAAAGCAACAGACCTCAGGAGCGAAAACCTGAGGTCTGTTTTTTATTCAGAAAGGAACTCTGCGGCGCGGTTAAGAGCGTTTTCAAGATATTCCGGTTTCTCTGCCATTCTGTGACCGCTTTCCTCAAGGCACATTCTCTGAACTGCCGGATTGAGCCGGAGGAATTCCTCAGTATCGGCGCGGGCAACAAGCTCATCCTTTCCGGAGTATATCGTCAGGATATCCGGGCTGTTCCACGCTTGGCTGTGCCGCACCTCATTCAGGGAAAGAAGCCTGTCGTAGAATGAGAATGGGATATGCAGCTCACGACTCATTCTGACGTGAAATCCCTCGGTTTGGGCTTTTTCTAGTGTAAAATCCGGCTGAAACAGTTTCATACACCGCAGCATGGAGTCCGCCATATTCACCGCCGGAACTCTCAGCACAATGCGGCGGAAGCGGTTTTCCCGAAGCTCCAGCCGCTGGAGTATGCAGCAGGCACCGAAGCTTGTCGCAAACGCTGATATTTCGCCGCCGTACTGATCCGCAAGCCAGTATTCAACTGTTGATATGTCGGCAATGCAGCGCTCCGGCGTTAGCTCGGATTCGTTTTCGGTACGCTCTCCGTGGCAGGGGAGATCCGGCGCCGCGACACGGAAGCCTTTGCCGCACAGCCTCTGCGCAAGGCCCTCAATCGCAAGACTGTCCTTGCTGCCGCCGAAGCCGTGTACCGCAAGTATTGAACGGTCTGCCGCGCCATTTGTATAGATTTTTACCGGAATATCTCCCAGTCTGATAATTTCTGTTGTCATAGCTGCTCCTTAATAAACATAATGCGGAGGACGTGCCTCCGCATTTTTTTGTTGATCTGCGTCAGGTCGGCTGAACAGTGCCGTTGGGCAAATTATCCTTGCGGGAACTGTCAGAAACGTTTTCAGCATTGCTGTGTTCCATTGCGTTAAGTCGCCTCTGCTGCTGAGCCGCAGCCTTTTCCTTTTTCCGCTGGATATCTTCCAGATCGTCGTACCACAGCTTTTCAAAATCGTTGATCGGCATAGGCTTTGCGAAATAATAGCCCTGAACCATTGCGCAGTGGATCTCGGTGAGGAAGTCCACCTGCTCGCGGGTTTCCACGCCCTCGGATATAACATCCATGTCGAGATTTTTGGCTAGGTCTACAACGGTTGAAATTACCGCGCGTCCCTTCTGGGTGTTCATGGTGTCGTTGAAGAACTCCTTGTCTATCTTCACCACGTCCACCGGAATATCCTTGAGCATATTCAGAGAGGAATAGCCCGAACCGAAGTCGTCCAAAGAGAGCTTGAATCCGATTTCATGCAGTTTATGCATGATCTTCAACAGCTTTTCGGCATTCTCGGTGAAAACGCTTTCCGTAAGCTCCAGTTCAATATATTCGTAGGGAATGTCGTATTTATCGACAATTTCACGAAGCCTCCAGATATAGTCGTCATAATTGAGGTGCAGTCTGGACTGGTTCACTGAAACCACCACCGGCTTTTTGCCGTCGTCCAGCCAGTGCCGCATGGTGCGGCAGACTTCCTCAAGAATAAAGAAGTCCAGCTCAACCACGAAGCCGTTCTTTTCGGCGATCGGGATAAAATCTCCGGGGGAGATGAAGCCAAATTCCGGGCTGTTCCAGCGTATCAGAGCCTCAGCACCCTCAATATTGCGGGAGCGCAGACCGTATTTAGGCTGGAGGTAGCACTGGAATTCGCGGCGTTTAAGGGCTGAGGGCATAACGCTCTCGTAGTCCTTTTCCCGCAGGGCTCTATCACGGATCGATCCATCATAGAACGCAATTGAGGAATAATGCGTTCCTTTCAGAGTGCTCTTTGCGATTTTGCAGCGGTCAATGGCCGCGTTGATGTCAACGTCACCGTGACGGCTTTCGTGCATACACTGATTCAGGCGGCATATTCCGGCGCTGAAAACGACAGGGTATTTCACGAAAAGGCTGTTGCGGCGGTCGAATTCGGTGAAAATATCGTTGATTCGTGTAGTAAGCTCGTTGTCGGTAGCGTTTTTGATCGCCATGACGAAGTTATCATCGGACATACGAGCGAATATCTCGTCCCGGTCTAGGTGGTCGGAAATTGTTTTGTGGAGCCGCTCCAGCATTCTGTTGCCCTCGTCGTAGCCGAGGCGGTCGTTGACGAACTTGAATTTGTCGATGTCGAAAAGAACCACTGCCCATTTTTCGGGATCTGACTTTTTGATCAGCTTTTTGGCGTCCTCAAAGAACTTCCGTTTGCTGCGTCCACCGGTAAGCGGGTCTATGTCCGCAACATGGCGGGTACGGAACGAAGAAAGGCATACCACCACGAAAACAGCCGCAAGAATGATCAGAATACCTCCGATGATCCACACAAGGTAGTTTTCAGCAAACTTGTTCGCCTCATTGGTGGTATTTCCGCCGGAAATGCTGGTGAAAACGGAAGTGAGGGCGCTGTTGTTGCTGTAACATAATAGAGATTTTCCTATGATCCGGAACAGCTCCTCGCTGTCCTTAGAGAAAGCGAAGCACTCGGAATGGAAGGAGGATTTCACATCAATGATCTCCATATCTTCAAATCCGTTGTTCATCATATAGATCAGATCGTATATGTTGGTAACGACCGCGTCTGCTTCGCCGCGCTCAACAGCTTCAAAGCACTTTTTCTCGTTTTCATAGTGCAGTATCTGAGCGCTGGAATAGCACTCGGACATATACTGGGAAATGTCGTCTGAACCCACCGGAATTGCTATTCTTGACCGCGCTCCGACGGTGCTTCCGGGTTTGCCGGCGGCAGCGATCGGGATTCTGGAATAAGGTGCGGAAACACGCAGTCCCTGATAATTTGCGGTGCTGTATGCGTTTACTCCTCCGCAGATAGCCTGTACCTTGCCGCTGTTTAAAGCGGAAATGCAGTCCGTCAGATTATCATAGGCAACGAACCTGAGCTTCAGACCGCTCAGACTGCTTACCTGCTCCATCATCTCGGCTGTGGCGCCCATGAGCCGCTCGCTGCTGCTGTCATAGCATTCCGCCATGCTGGACTGAAGATTAAATGCGACGGTTATTTCCGGATTTTTTTCAAGATAATGCTTTTCTGATTCGGTGAGCGCATAGCGCTGGCTTCCGTATTTGCAGACGTGCTTCTCGTACAGTCCGTAAGAGAAGCTGCTGTCGGTCATGAAAATGCTTCCCATTCCGGAGTCAAGAATATCAAGCATCTCCTGATTTTCGGAGGAGGAGAGGAAAAAGCAGTCGTCTGTATCTACCTGATATACGATGACCTCGTTTTCCCATGTACGGTAGCAGTCCTTTACCACCGCGTCGATCTTGCCGGACTCAAAGTCGGTTTTCATCTGGGTTTCGGTGTCATAGCCGACAAAGTTTGCCTTGCGCACCTCTGCGCCGATGAATGCGCCGTTTATGAAATATTTGCTGTAATCCTCTTTAAGGTAGCCGATCCTGCATTTTTTCAGCGTTTCGTAGTCGTTGAAATAAATGGGATCAATGTCCGTGTTCCGCGCGTATACAGCAGTATGCTTTATCCAGAGGGAGATCTCCGACAGGGAAAGGCTCACCGGTTCGTCTGAGTATCCCGATACCATTGCCTGCCATGCGTTCAGCTCTTTTTCACTCACGCAGGGGATAATATCCACCTCTCCGTTTGCCAGCTTAGCAGCAAGTTCCGGCGCGGTTCCCTCGACGAAGGTAAAGTTCTGACCGGTGCGCTTTTTGATCTCCCGCAGAAAATCCAGCGCAAATCCTGAGTAATTCCCGCCGACAGAGAATATTCCGTAGTCCGGATTTACTCCCACGACGATCATTTCCTCGCCGGAGGCATCGTACACGCCCGGCGGGTATATTGCGAACGCCAGCAGCAGAGCCGATGCCAGCGATATTATTCTATTTAAAATCCTGCTTTTCATATAGCATAGCACCTCCGGTATGTCTGAGGGAAGCTGACCCGGCGGCGTCTTGGTTTAAATGACGCTCACTGGCAATCTGTTCTAATTATTGGAAATAATAGGCTAAATTTATTCAAAATATTTACATTTTTCATTACGTCCCTTATCAATATTATATCAAATGAAACAAGTAATTTCAAGGGTATTGTATGATTTTTTATACAATAGCTATTTTTAGTCAAAAAAATTGTGAATTTTGCACAAGAAACTTGACATACCGTTACATTTGTGGTATACTTAGTTTGTAATATTTCGGATTTTTAGTCAAATTGACTGATTATCCGACATCAAATGATATGTCGCGCAGATCGACAAATATTCATTAATCTTAAGGAGAAGCACGTCATGAAGTGGTTTGAAAATGCAGTATTCTATCACATTTACCCGATCGGTTATTTCGGCTGTCCACGACAGAATGATTTCCAGTCCGAGCCGACCCACAAAATCCTGAGGCTTATAGAGGATATTCCTCATATAAAGAAGCTTGGCTGCAACGCGGTTTATTTCGGACCGGTATTCGAGTCCTCGGCGCACGGCTATGATACGGCGGACTACACAAAGATCGACCGCAGGCTTGGAACGAACGAGGATTTCAAAAAGGTATGCGACGCGCTGCATGAGAACGGAATAAAGGTAGTGCTTGACGGAGTGTTCAACCATGTGGGACGCGAATTCGGCGCATTCCGGGACGTGAGAGAGCACAAGCTCGGCAGCTATAAGAAGGACTGGTTCCATGTGCGGGAGGGCAATTCCTGCTACAACGACGGCTTTTATTACGAGGGCTGGGAGGGTCACTATGAGCTGGTAAAGCTGAACCTCTACAACCCGGAGGTAAAGAATTACCTCAAGGACGTTATTACCGGCTGGAAAAACGAGTTCGGCATTGACGGACTGCGGCTGGACGTTGCCTACTGCCTTGACCTGAACTTCTTAAAGGAGCTGCACGGACACTGCAAGTGGCTGAGCGATGATTTCTTCCTGCTGGGCGAAACGCTGCACGGGGATTATAATAAATGGATGAACCCCGAAATGCTGGACAGCGTGACGAATTACGAGTGCTACAAGGGGTTGTTCTCCAGCTTTAACGACATGAATATGTTCGAGATCGCGCATTCGATAAACCGTCAGTTCGGCAGCGAAAACTGGTGCCTTTACAGAGGAAAGCACCTGTATACCTTTGTTGACAACCACGATGTGAACAGAATTGCCACCATGCTGAAAACAAAGGAGCATCTCCCGCTTATCTATACGCTGATGTTCATGATGCCGGGCATTCCGTCGGTGTACTACGGCAGTGAGTTCGGCGTTGAGGGCGACAAGAACCACGGCGGCGACGATATGCTCCGCCCGGAATTCAACCTTGAGCAGATGAAGAGCTCCGGGATTCGCGACCTTACCGCGCACATCAGGAGCCTTGCGGACATCGTTAAGGAGCACCCGGCGGCTTCTGCGGGCGATTACAAGCAGGTGCAGCTCACAAACCGGCAGTATGCGTTCTCCAGAAGCGGGGAGGGCGAAACTCTGCTCACCGTTATCAACGCGGACGACAAGCCGTTCACCTATAACCTCAACATGGGCGGCAGAAAGACCGACCTGCTGACCGGGGAGGAAATGGAGCTGGGCGGACTTACTCTGCCTGCTTTCACCAGCGCGGTTTTCAGCATATAAGCGTTATGAAAAGCCTGTTGCGGTCGCTCTGCTGATCGCCGGGGACATACTTGCTGCCCTTGCACTGGGAGCGGCGGTTGTTTTGATTTTGCATGATTTGTACGGCTGAGAGGTAAAGAAACATATTTTTTGAGGAGAGATATTATGAAGTCTTCGTCAGTTGAGGTATGGCTGTGGCTGCTTCTGGTAATGAACCCCCACAATCCGAAAACCGCAAAGCTGCTTGAGAAATACGGCTCGGCGGAGGACTTGTGCCGGGCGATCCGGGACGGAGAATGCCGTCAGCTAAGCGAAGCGGAGAAGCAGCGCGCACGGAACACCCGCACCCGGGAAGTCCGTCAGATCATGGAGGAATGTGCCGCGTACTCTATCCGCATAATTACCCTTGACGATCCGGAATACCCCTCTCTCCTTAAAAACATTTATTCTCCGCCTATCGTTCTATTCGTGCGGGGAACTCTCACCTGTCTTGAGGGAGAGGTTTCACTGGCGGTGGTAGGACCTCGCAGACCCTCGGAATACGCTGTGCGCGCTGCGAAAATGCTGTGCGGAAGCCTTGCGGAGATCGGTACGGTCATGGTGAGCGGTCTTGCGGTGGGGATCGACACGGTGGCGCATAGCTGCGCCGTAAACAGCGGAGTTCCCACAATCGGAGTGCTTGCCTGCGGACAGCTTGTTAATTACCCGAGCGAGAGCGAGGAACTGAAACGGCGGATCGTCGCGGGCGGCGGCGCGGTCATTTCCGAGCTGCTGTCCCACGCGGAGGTAACGGCGTCGTATTTCCACGAAAGAAACCGCATAATTTCCGGCCTGGGACTGGGAACGCTGGTCATCGAAGCCTCCACCCGGAGCGGCTGCCTGCTTACTGCAAACCATGCTGTGGAACAGGGCCGCGACCTGTTCTGCGTACCTCCGGGGGATATCACAAAGGAAAGCTGCGCGGGAGTTGTGCCGTATCTCAGGGACGGCGCGATACCGGTGTTTGATTACCTTGATATCGTGCATGAGTATATGTACCACTATTTCAACCGTATAGACCCGGAGCTTCTCAGCGGCAGAAACCACCATAAGCCGCAGCAGAAGAAGTATTCCGCTCCGTCGGCGAACAAAACCGAGAAAACCGCGAAGCCTGCCGCACCGACGGATAAATCCGAAGCACCGCAGGCAGCCGCAGCTACGGAGCAGCCGAAAACCGTCAGCGAAAAGGTTTATGATGAGCTGAATGAAATTCAGGCAAAGCTGCTTAGGCTTATCGCAGAGCAGCAGCGCACTCTGGACGAGCTGATAGAGCTGACCGGGCTTCCCTATGCTGAGGCGGCGGAGGCAATCACCGAGCTGGAAATTCTGGGTCACATCTCCCTGCTGCCGGAGGGCAGGTATTCTCTTACATAAGACTGAATGAAATTAGCGCCGGCTGCTTTTAACGAACAGCCGGCGCAGTTTTTGTGCCAATTTATCAGTTCATGTACTCTCCACTGTACTCAAGCAGAGTCACGCTCTCCACGCCCTCTATCGCGTTGAAGCGGCTGAGGTAGGCTGTGTCGTTGCGTCTTACTTTGACTTCAACGGTAAGCTCAACGTTTTCGCCTGTCTGGGTCTTGTTCTTCAGGCGGTATTTCACTCCGTTCAGCACACCGTTCACGTTCATTTCGGCGGTGGCTGAGTAGCGGACTATCAGCAGATAGCTTTTCTTTTCCTTGCGGAATATCGTTATTAATATGTAGATGACCGCGATTATCGCCGTTCCGATGAGGGCGACCCAGTAAAGCTGCGCTCCGGCGGTAATTCCCGCGGCAATTCCCCAGAACAGGAACCCGATATCCAGCGGGTCTTTGACTGCGGCGCGGAAGCGGACGATAGACAATGCGCCCACCATACCGAGGGACAGCACCACGTTGGCGCTTATCGTCATGATAATGAACGAGGTGACAACTGTGGTCAGAATTATCAGAATGTTGAAATTCTCGTTATAAATAACGCTGCGGTTGAAGAATCTGTACACCAGATAAATCACCGCGCCGCACACCGCCGCCGTCAGCAGCGTGAACAGAATAGTGGTGACGTTGAGATTTGCGAGGGACGACGAAAAATCAAAGCTTTCTCCGAGCAGCGAAGTGGCGTCGCTTATCTTTGAGCCGCTTACCAGTAATTCATTAACCATAGGACTTTACCTCCAGCATTCTGTCTGTGCAGATCATATATTTTGATACAGGCTGAACGGGCGCGTTTATTCCATGTATTGCCGCCTGTATACTTTCGGGAATGTATTTGTCGAATTTTACCTCAAGTATAATTTCTTTGTCGTATATCTGGCTGTACTGCGCCTGCGGGGAAAACATATCCAGTGTGTTCGTGCAGACGGACAGCTTTTTGTCAAAGGTGATCCTGACGTTTCCGAAGGGATAGATCAGCGCTTCCCGCTGATAGTCCACGATTACCCGTGGCCGCAGGCGGGTGATTAGATCGGAGCGGTAAAACTCCCCGAAAACGTCCTCCTCGCTGTCGCTTTCCTGCATGAATGAACAGTCGCCGCTAAGAAGGACGCGGTACTGCTCCTCCGTCAGCCTCCGGGAGAGCTTTGAAACGTAGCTTTCGTCTTTGTGCTTTGCTTCAAGCTTGATCACCGAGGGGTCGAGGTTATAAGCGCGGATGCGGAATTTCCGCCGGGTTTCCATGCCGTTGAGCTTCTGCCAGTAGCCGGAATTGTAGATGTCATCGAAATACAGGCTGGTCACGCGGTATTTGCCGTTTTCGCCGTTTCCGTCCGGCTTCATCAGCGGAAGCAGCCGATTCCGCAGGGCGATATATGTACCCTCGTCAATGAGGAATTTCAGCTCGTGTCTCAGCCGCCTGCCGCCGGAAAGCACTGTTCTGTCCTGCTTTACTCGCTGCTCCCGGTGAAACAGCTTTGTTTCCCCGGAGTTCAGCTTCGGCAGCAGCTTTGTTGTTTTCAGCAGCCGCATTAATTAGTTACCTCCTGGCATTTATCGGCGGCGGATAATTTTTCCGGATCATTCCCTCCGCACGATTTAATCTGTTATAAATAAAAGTATAACAAATATTTCACAGAAAAACAAGTCGTAATTTAGTATATTCCGGCAAGAATATTACCATAGGTATAAAAATGTCAAAAAAATCGTGAAAATTTCAGAAAACCCTTGACAACGGCTTTATAATAGGGTATAATTAATTATTGTTGACGGCTGTGTGCGGAGAAACTATATCTCCGGATAAAACACTCAGCGATACTACCATATTTCAAAGGGGGTATATCAGAATGAAAAGAACTTACCAGCCCAAGAAGCTTCAGAGAAAGCACGAGCACGGCTTTATGAAGAGAATGGCTACCAAGAACGGCCGTAAGGTTCTCGCTCGCCGCCGCGCAAAGGGCAGAAAAAAGCTGACCTATTGATTTGATCGCATATATGTCTGATTTTAGCAAGAAGTATATTGTGATCAAAAATAACCGCGATTTCAGCTTCCTTTTCAAAAAAGGAGAGAGCATCGTCACCTTCGCCTTTGTCTGCTATGTCAGGGAAAGACGCGGTCGCTGCAACCGGCTTGGCATCGTCACCGGAAAAAAGGTCGGGAACGCGGTTAAACGAAATCGCTCAAGGCGGATCATAAGGGAAGCCTTCCGCCTTTTTGAGCCGGTTTTAAAGGAAAAAACACAAAAGCGTTATGATTTTGTCTTTGTCGCAAGGAGCAAGACGCCGGAGCTTAAATCCACCAAGATCTACTCCCTGATGATGAAGAACATTCTGTCTAAGCTGTCATGAAGTATTTGTTTATTGGCATTATAAAGCTGTACAGACTTACGCTGTCAAAAGTTCTGCCGCCGTGCTGCCGCTATTATCCAAGCTGTTCCGAATACGGGCTTACCGCTATTCGGCGTTTTGGTGCGGTGAGGGGCGGTTATTTGACGTTATGGAGAATTATGCGGTGCAATCCATTTGGCGCGGGTGGGATAGACCCGGTGCCGCAGAAGTTCTGCTTTCACCCGGAGCGACTGCCGGTCCCGCCGGATTTCGGCATTCCGGACGATGAAAGCGCAGATTATCTCAGCAAAGACATCAGGGCTTCGTACATTACAGATAAAGAATAAAAAGCGAAGACAACTGCGGCTGAAAGCGCCGCATTTTAATATACCATTCAAATGCCGCCGGTATATCCGGTCGGAGGACGCTTCGCAGCGCAACTTCTTCTTATCCTCGGCGCTGCACAGAACGAAAGGACGTGGACACAATAGAGTTCCTGTACAGTATCATAGGCTACCCGCTCGGATATATCCTATGGGGTATTTATGAGCTTATCTGCAAAAACACAGGTGCCAGCATAGGCATTGCTATTCTGATATTTACATTTATTGTAAAGCTTGCAATGCTGCCTCTGGCGATAAGACAGCAGAAAAACAGCGCAAAATCCGCGATTTTTGCCCCTAAGGTAAGGGAAATTCAGCAGAAATACAAGAATAATCAGGAAAAGCAGCAGCAGGAGCTTGCTAAGCTTCAGCAGCAGGGTTACAGCCCGATGGGAGGCTGCGGCACGATGCTTATTACATTCCTGCTTCTTTTCGGCGTATTAGACGTAGTTTACAAGCCCATGACCCACATCAAGCACATGAGCAGCACAACTCAGGTCATGCAGGAATCCTATTATGTATCCATGACGAAGGTATTCGTTGACGAATACAACAACACTGCGGAGCTTTCCGGGGACGCGCTGACAAAGCATGACGATATTGTACGTGACGCAAAGCAGATCCTGGAATACTATAATGAAAACAAGCTTTATGAGAACGACAGCTACAAGCTGGATAAGTTTAACGGCGAAGCGGCAGACGAATCCGTCTGGAGCAGCCTTGACAAGGATAGCAAGAAGCTTGTCACCGCGGTCATCAAGGACAGCATGACCCAGAGCTTCAAGGCAGATTCCGGAAACGACCTGTTCACCAAAACTGACCTCTATATGATCACAACCGAGGAGCAGGCGGAGCTTGACGCGATCGGCGATGAGAATGAGAAGACCGAATACAGACAGGCGCACAGCTTCAGCGCGTCCACAAAGAGCGCGGTTGAAACAGTTCAGCGTCAGTATGGCTCTGTCAAGGCTGCTGCAAGCGGAGATGACGTGACCATTACCTATACTCAGGCTGCGACTCTCCAGAGAGAGCTTTACGCTATCGAGTGCTTTGGTCAGGTTCTTGAGAAGGATCCCACAGCGTCCGCTTACTATAACCTTAGTCAGGCGGATAAGGATAATCTTACTGAGCTTGAGGACAAGTTGGAATTCCTCGGAATCCCGCTCGGTCAGGATCCCGCAAGCAACATGGGCTGGCCGATGATCCTTATTCCTATCCTTGCGTTCGTGTTCTCTATGGCTCAGACGCTTATTTCCAACAAGACCATGGAGATTAGCAATCCCGGATCGAATTCCGGCTGCATGAAGGCGACAATGTTCATCATGCCGATCTTCTCAGTTGTGCTGGTATTCACCGTACCTGCCGGAGCCGGCTTCTACTGGACGATAAGCTACGCGTTCGGTATTGCGCAGACGCTGATACTGAACAAACTGTACAGCCCGGCTAAGCTCCGCGCAGAGGCAGAGGCTGAGTACAACGAGCGCATGAAGGCTGCCGCAAAGGAAGAAAAGCGCAAGCGTCAGGAGGCTGACGAGAATGCAGTGGCAGAGTACAAGGGAGAAAAGCTCACTCAGAAGGAGATCAACCGCAGAAAGCTCGCAGAAGCCCGCAAGGCGGACGCATTGAAATATGGCGAGGAATACAACGAGGACGACAACGACGACTGATTTTTCAGAGGAGGGGAACTAATATGGAAAAGGAATTCACAGCAAAGACCATTGACGAGGCGAAGGCGCAGGCAGCAGATTATTTCGGCGTTTCTGCCGAGGAAATAGATTTCGATATTCTTGAGCAGCCGAAAAAGGGTCTGTTCGGAATGAAGGGTACCGCAAGGGTTTTGGCTTCCTATGAGGCGCCGGCTGAGCCTGAGAAGGCAGAGCTTTCGGAGGAAGCGACTGATACAGCGGAAGAAGAGCCTGCTCCCGCTTCCTTTGAGGAGGAAGAAACGGAGAACGCTCCGGAGCTTCCTGCGGATTTCGACATTGAGGGCAGCGCAAAGGTTCAGGCGGCTAAGAAGTATCTGACCGATGTACTGCACGCTCTGGGTCTTGAAAACTTCGAGATAAATGCGGTTCGCCGTGAAGGAAATATCGTTCTGGACATCACCGGCGAAAAGCTGGGTGTAGTTATCGGCAGACGCGGTGAAACTCTGGACAGCTTACAGTATCTGACTATCCTTGCAAGCAACCGCACCGAGGAATCCTATTGCCGAATTTCCATTGACTGCAACGGCTATCGCGACAAGCGCCATGAAACTCTTGAGTCCCTTGCAAAGAGGACATCTGCAAAGGTTATCAAGCAGGGCAGAAAGATCGCTCTTGAGCCGATGAACCCCTACGAGCGCAGAATTATCCACAGCTGCGTTGCGGAGATCGATGGCGTTTCCAGCCACTCCACCGGCACTGAGCCTTACAGACGCGTGGTTATTTACGCAGACAAGCCGAAGTTCGATAACCGCCGTTCAAGACGCGGCGACAGGGGCGAGCGCGGCGGACATTCCGGAAACACCCGCAATTACCGCCAGTCCAGCGGCTTCTCCACCAGTTTTGAGCGTGAATACAAGCGCAGAAGCTACGAGCCGGACGAGAATGCTGACGCAGGCGAGTTCTCAAAGGAAACAGTTGACGCAGAGAAGAATGCGACACTGTACGGAAAGATCGAACTGTAATAAAAAAATTAAGCGGCAGGCTTAGAGCCTGCCGTTTTTATTATTTACCGTGCTTCTTGTCATAGATGATAACCGCGATACACAGTGTCGAAATTCCTAGCATGACAATTCCCATAGTCACACCGATATTGAAAAGCTCCGGTTTTTCCGGCTGCATTCTAAAGCCATGAAAGGACGCTCCGACGGAAAGGCTTGCCGCAGAGCCGCAAAAGCAGCATATCGCCGCGATTTTATACCCTTTTTTCATAATAATTACCCCTTTGCACAGGATATAATCTGTTCTGTTTCCGGCATGTAGTCCACTATTATTTCTCCGTTTTCAATAAGCACATCTCCGATATGCTCCATAGCTGCGGAGTTTATGCGGTCGTATTCCGTTTCCGGCATTACACCCCGGCTGCGGCAGAGCGCCTCGGCGGAGCCGTTAAGAAGCGCTTCCAGCAAATCAATGTCCCCGGAGTTTAGCGCTTCCGCAAACTCCCTCCATTCCGGTGAAAGCCCGGAGAAATCTCCACATGGTATATTACTTGGTGCATTATACTCAGAGTAGCTTTCGGCATAATTCTCGGTCTGCTCCTCAAAATCATCATTTTCTATCTCGGCTATTTTGTCGGAGATCTGCTCACAGGGCAGAGTGTCCGCTTCCTCAACTATCAGCTTTTCGGTGATCTCGTCCGACTCCTTCCGGATCTTCGCTAGCTTGGAAATGTCTATCTCCACCAGAGCGGGAGCGGAATTTTCGGCAGGTTTATCCGGAACTTCGTCATAATTATAGCCGTGCTTCTGTTTTTTCTGCTTTTTCGGCGGGTATATGCCGTGCTTATCGCACCATTCGTTTACTGCCGTGGGAATAACTTCGGTGAACTCCGGAGCTTCGGCTGGCTTCAATAGACGCTCCCGGTTGGCGAAGTCCTCCAGAACCGGGGTTATGTTGGGGGAAATACTGTAACGAAATCCGGTGCGTTTCCGCAGAACCGACTCCACGCTTTTCAGCACCCACCCCACAAAGCTGCGGTAGGGCGCAGGCTCAAAAACCTCTAGGCAGGGCTGGCTGCGCTTGGTGCAGTACTGCTCCATCGGGCTTATTTTCAGGCTGTGAAATCCGTCCATACGGTCAAGATCAACATACGCCCCGGCAAACGGAGTCCAGTTGAAGTCCTTTTTCAGCCTGCCGCATATCAGCTCAAACAGGGTCACATTCTTGTCCGAGAAATATTCGTCCAGCGCATTCAGAGCCGCTTCAAGCGCGCCCTCCAGCAGCGGACGGTTCTCGTCGGTGAAGAAAATGCTTCCCTTGAGATTGTATGATGATCTGCCCATTAGGAAATCCAGTTTGTGGGAATAAATTCTAGCAAGAATATCCGCGTCGTCGCCGTCTTGATCAGAGGGGAGCTGCTCTGTACCGGGGAAATCCCCGCTGTTTATCCGGTTATAGGCGCGGAAGTCCTTAAGCCACCGGGGGAGCAACGTATCAAGCGCCGGACAGAATTCCCGGCAGCCCTGCCATACCCCGGTAAGGCGGTTGTACGCGTCCTCGGAGGAGAGTACGCCTATCTTGTTCAGCAGCTCAAAGCAGTACAGCAGTATATAAGGCTTGTCGGCTCTGTCGTAGATTCCCTGACGCGCCTTTGTCCGCCATGTGAAGTAAGTGCGCAGCTGATCGGTGGACATTGCGCCGTAGACAGGGCGCTCAATTCCGCAGAAGCAGTTTCTCTCGAAGCTGTCGGTGACGTCCTTCATGAATTCCCCCTGCTTCACAAGGGTCTCCTCGGCGCACTGCCGCAGCATATAGCCGTTATAGAACACCTGCC
>CAMAGG010000048.1 GCA_945833805.1 uncultured Clostridia bacterium
TCAGGCTCAACTTTTTAGCGAACATTTAATCCACAATATGAGAATAATGTGTAATTGCACACAAGAGAATTTGACAAAACCATAGGATTGAGCTATAATAGATATATTGATTAAAATCCGCTGAAAAAGGGATATGAACTATATAGAAAGCTGGAATAGATTTGGAGATTTTTATTACAATAATCGTTACATTCTTTGCCGGAATGGGCGCCGGACTAGGCACGGGCTTTGCCGGTATGAGCGCTGCGGCGGTTATTACCCCTATGCTGACAACTTTTCTTGGAATTGACCCCTATGTAGCGGTCGGAATTGCGCTTGCATCGGACGTGCTTGCCAGCGCGGTTTCTGCCTACACCTATGGCAAAAACAAAAATCTTGACATCAAAAACGGACTTGTTATGATGGCGGCAGTTCTTGTATTTACAGTTGTCGGAAGCTTTGTTTCAAGTCTGCTTCCTGCGGCGACTATGGGTGGATTTTCTGTGTTCATGACTTTCCTGCTTGGTATCAAATTCATTGTAAAACCGGTCATGACCACAAAGAGCGACATGAAATCCATATCTCCCAAAAAACGTCTTATTCAGTCGCTGATAGCCGGAATTGTGGTCGGATTTATCTGTGGGTTTGTCGGCGCAGGCGGCGGAATGATGATGCTGCTTATTCTTACCTCCGTCCTTGGGTATGAGCTGAAAACCGCAGTCGGCACTAGCGTTTTCATAATGACATTTACAGCGCTGACCGGTTCTATTTCCCACTTTGCAATGGGCGGCGCGCCGGATATTCTTGTAATGTCGCTCTGTATTGTGTTCACACTCGTATGGGCGAGAATTGCGGCAGTTTTCGCGAACAAAGCCGATCCGAAAACCCTCAACCGTGCGACCGGTATCGTGCTAGTGGTTCTGGGTGTCGTGGTCATGGGATTTAACATAATCTCTAAGGTCATAGGCTGAGTTTTCTCAAATAATAATAGAAAAAGCCTGAAAAGATCTCCTTTTCAGGCTAAATTTGTGTTATGCTTATTTGACCGGGTGATCCGCGATATACTGTTCCAGAATATCCGCCGCATATCTGCAAAGCTCCGGGCAGGGACGTTTTTTGTAGTACTCCGAGGTTCGCTGATCCGGAACCGATGTCCCTTCAGGTTTTGACAAGCCCAGAAGATCCTTGCAGATTATGCTTCCGTTGTCCCGGCGGAATTGCTCCGCAATTTCCTGTATTCTGCCGTAAAGCTCCGTTTTTGTGGAATTGTCCTTCGGGTCGGAATAGCCGTACAGCATACTCATCACCATAACGATTCCAGAGAAAGTACCGCAGACCTCGCGCATTCTGCCCATTCCCCCGCCGAAGCCAGAGCCTAGCTTCACTGCGGTTTCAAAATCCATTCCAAGAACGTCCGCAAACGCTCCTGCTACCGCCTGAGAGCAGTTGTAGCCGCTCATGAAAAGCTCATAAGCCTTATCTCCGTGCTTGCTCATTTGCAGAAGCCCTCCGCAGCGTCAGCAATTGATTCCGCTTCCGGACAGTTGAAGCCCTCGACTGAGCCGTTGTCCACTCTTACCGCCAGCTCCGGATTGATAGGAAGCTTCGCCAGAACCTTAAGTCCGAATTTCTGCGCGGTTTCGTCGATATGGCTGCACCCAAACACACTGAGGTGCTTTCCGCAGTCGGGACATACAGCGTAGCTCATGTTTTCCACTAGCCCGATGATCGGAACTTTCATCATTTCAGCCATTTTTACAGCCTTGCCAACGATCATCGAAACAAGTTCCTGCGGAGAGGTCACAACAATAATTCCGTCCAGCGGGATAGACTGGAATACCGTCAGCGGAACATCTCCTGTTCCTGGAGGCATATCCACGAACATATAGTCCACATCGCCCCACGCAACGTCTGTCCAGAACTGCTTAGCTGTGCCTGCAATTATCGGGCCGCGCCAGATAACGGGATCTGTTTCGTCCGGCAGCAACAGATTGACCGACATTACCTTGATTCCGGTTTCAGTGAGCACCGGATAAATTGCATTTTCACTACCATGCGCCTTTTCATGGAGTCCGAAAGCCTGTGGGATAGACGGACCTGTTATGTCAGCGTCCAGAACCGCTGTACGGTATCCCCTGCGATTCATCATAACCGCCGACATGGAAGTAACCAGTGATTTTCCTACGCCGCCCTTGCCGCTTACAACGCCGATAACCTTTTTGATATGGCTTTCTTCGTGTGGTTTTGCTATCAGACTTTCCTGCGTCCTTTCGGAGCAGCTTGCGGAACAGCTTCCGCAATCATGTGTACATTCGCTCATTTTGTTTCACCTTTCTTTTGAGACCATTTTTTACCCGATGCTCATATCGGGAAATTGACCGCATACATTGTCATAAGACGGATCGAGCATATAAGTCTTTCAGAAAGCGTTATATAATCTCTATCCAGCCCCTTTTCATGCGCAGTTGCAGCGGGAGTATCGTTCCAGCTTCCCATTGCGCCGAACACATCGGCAACGTCCGCGGCAAGATAGAACCTCATTCTGTCCTCCGGAATGAGCGGCTTGACCGCGCCCTCTTTTAACTGAGGAACAACGTCTCCGTTCAGAATATCCGCAGCCTTTCTGAATGTCTTTGCAAATCCCGGTACTTCCAGCTGATCCGCAAGCTCCGCGATATCCTTAAGCGTCGCGCCCATGAGAGAGCTTTCATTGCGGTACTCCGGATCTTTTTCGGGAGCTCCCTCAGCGAGATATTCAGTATACAGAATGCTCCAGAGATTTGTTTCATTGCTGAAAGTCCAGTGAGGCACAAACCGGGTCACTGTGTTGTCCGCGTAACGCACAAATAAAGTGGTAAAAGCATTGTTTGCAAATCCAAGCATTCTCGGATTTACCTTCATTCCCATAACCATAAAAATATTGGAAACTCCCTCTTTCTTGAGGTGTGCAAACCAATCCGCCGGATCTTTCGCACGGAAGAGCGGCGCGCCTGTCTTATGGCGGTCGCAGAAATTGAATGTCGTGCTTCCCTCATACTTCAGCGGTGTGAAATCAAGCTCTGTACCGTCCCTGAGCGCCGCTCTTGCGGCAGCAGTGATACGGCATATCTGTGAAACTTCTCCGTTCATATTATGCTCCTTAAATTAAAATTTTATTTGCAAAGCTTTCTCCGTCCAGATCCCCGCTCACTCCGAGCAGTTCCTGAATGGTTGCTCCGATATCACCGAAGCAGGCTCTTGTGCCAAGATCAATGGGCTTTATTCCTGAACCGTAAATTATCGCCGGGATATATTCACGGGTGTGGTCTGTCCCGGAATGACATGGGTCGCAGCCATGATCGGCGGTGATTATAAGAACATCATCTGGAAGCATTTTGTCCAAGAATCCACCCAGCCACACGTCAAATTCATTCAGCGCCTGTGCATATCCTTCCGGATTTCTGCGGTGTCCGAAGCTCATGTCGAAATCCACAAGATTTGTGAAGCACAGTCCGTTAAACGGTATGCTCTGAATTCTTGATGTTTCGTTCATGTCGCAGAAATTGCCGATTTCCCTGACGTACTTTGTTAGACCCTTTCCTGCGAATATGTCATAGATCTTCCCTATTCCGATCACATCAAAGCCCTGCTGTGATAGATGATCCAGCATAGTATCCTTAGTGGGAACAAGCGAAAAATCATGTCTGCGCGGAGTTCTGACAAACGGGTGCTCTCCCTCAAACGGACGTGCGATAACCCGCCCGACCGCGTAATCTCCGACAAGTATTTCACGCGCTTTACGGCAGTATTCATACAGTGTTTCCACAGGCACGACAGCTTCATGCGCCGCTATCTGGAAAACACTGTCCGCGGAAGTATACACAATGAGATCTCCTGTCCGGATATGCTCCTCTCCGTAGTCCGCGATCACTTTTGTGCCGCTGTACGGCTTGTTACAGAGCACTCCCCTGCCGGTTGCAGCCTTGAATTTTTCTATCACCTCGTCCGGAAATCCGTCCGGGAATGTCGGGAATGGCTTTCCGGAAGTAATTCCGGTTATTTCCCAGTGTCCGGTCGTGGTGTCCTTACCCTTTGATCTCTCGGAAATACGAAGATATGATCCTTCTGGTGCAGAGGCTCTTTCGCCAACTGATACACCCTCGATATTGAAAAGCCCCAAACGCTGCATATTCGGTACACAAAGCTTTCCGGTATTGAAGCAGGAGCGCAGCGTATTTGCGCCCTTGTCGCCAAAATCCGCTGCGTCCGGCATTTCACCGACGCCAAAGCTGTCAAGTACTATCAGAAAAACACGTTTCGTCATATTTACCACCTCTTTACTCAGGCTTTTTCAGAAGTTATTAAATGTCTGTTGACCGGTTCAGTTCGTTCCGTCCTCCGGAAGCATTTTAAGCGTTCTGCTTGTGCCGATGCGCTCGCAGCCGGCTTTGAGGAACATCTCCAGATCTTCGCGGTTCTGAACTCCTCCGGCAGCTTTCATTCTGACATTTTCTCCGATATTCTGTCTGAACAAGTGAATATCCTCAATTGTGGCTCCGGATGTTCCAAAACCGGTAGAAGTCTTTATGAAATCCGCTCCGGCGCGGGTCACGCAGCCGCAAAGCTTTACTTTTTCCTCATCAGTGAGATAGCAGGTTTCGATTATAACCTTGAGGAGCTTTCCTCCGCAGGCTTTCTTTACTGATGCGATCTCAGCTTCAACTCCTGCGAAGTCACCGTTTTTCACCATTCCGAGGTTTATTACCATGTCGATCTCCGAAGCACCGTTGTTTACTGCGTCATGAGTTTCAAAGCACTTGACGGCAGTTGTATTGTAACCCAGAGGAAAACCGATGACAGTGCAGATATTAAGTCCCGGAAACTTGTCCCTGACATAGGCTACGTATGCCGGAGGGATACACACGCTGGCGGTTTTCAGCCGTATTGCTTCTTCACAGAGAGTGTCGATCTCTGAGGCAGCTGAGGTCGCCCGAAGAAGCGTATGATCTATATGTGAAAGAATTTCACTGTTTGTCATTTACATTCCTCTTTTCTTAAAAATCCTGTGTTGTACTAGTCAGCGGGAGCTGCCCGCCCATTCCGGAAATGATATACAGTTCCGTGTCAGGCGCAGCGATCACCGTATTCCCCCAACTGAACTTTATATTGAGAGCAGTGCTGCCGCTGTTGCGGATAATTCCAAGCTTCTCTCCGTCGGGAAGAGTTGAAGTGGAATGTGACAGGAACTCAATGTTTCCTCCGTTATAGGGATAGTATTCCACCGCATAGTTGATTATGGCAATAAGCTTCCCACAATCGGTATCAAAATCCGTTATCCGCGGCAGAAACTCGGTCGTACCACCAGCGCTCTTGAATAATCCCAGCTTGAAATAGAATTCGCATTCATCTGAGAACTCCAGATAAATAGAGTTTTCCGGCAAACGTGAAGAAATATCCTGCTTCATCTGCAAAAGTTTACTCTCAAGCGAGAGATAATGCTCGCGAACCTCCGGCAGACAGCTTTCTATTCCATATTTCCGGGCAAATCTCTCGAACAGCCGCAGCGAGCGCCACGGATCAAAGCAGTCGCAGTCCATCTCGTCAATGGAAACATGATACTCGGAATTAAGCGTGAACAGGGTTATATCATCGTCATCAACCTCCGCGCTTTCGATAAGAGATGTGTGTATCTCTGTTCCGTCAAGACAACGCGGACTTGTGTGACCATAAACGATTCCGTTCGCCGTATATCCTATTCCGTCATAGGAAATGAACCATTTATCCAAAGTGATCATAATATCTCCTTGAAACGATCGATCGGCTCAGAAAAATCTGAAGGATCTGAGCGAAAGCATACCGCTTGCAGTGCATTTCAGTGTAAATACCCCGTCGATAGGTTCTGCGGCCGCGGAAACCGTGACAAATTCAGTCATACTAGCGGTTGACGGGATTTCCACCTCAGCAACTGTCCTTCCGCTGTCCTCGCAGATGAATGTCAGCTTGACTGGCGCTCCGGGATTTGACGCAGTTACTTCGACTGAATGATAGCTGCGCATTCGGCAGAATTCAAAAGAAATGCTGCTCTGCCAGTCGTTTATCAGCGCGTATTCCGAAAGACCGCTGTCCGCGTCAAATTCCACCCCTACATAATTCAGAGCAGTTACCGCGGGAATTTCACGGGATACCTCCATGCCCTCGTAACCGGAAGCGTTGATCTGTATTTCAGCAGTTCTACGAATATCGGCGGAGGAAGCGCCTGCCATCAGTGTATAATTTCCGCTGAACAGGTCGAAATCGTCCTTGTTTACATTCCAGAAGCAGAGATCTTCAGTGTTGAAGCTTATCTCCACCGTTACCGATTCGCCGTGGGGTACAAATACCCGCTTAAAGGCTTTGAGCTGTTTCTTCGGCATGGTCATGGGGAGCTTCGGTGGAGCAACGTAAAGCTGCACTACTTCATCTCCATCCATTCGTCCGACATTCTCCAGATCAAAGCGGAGGGTCACAGTTTCACCTCTGCCATAGGAAAGCTTGTCAGTTTTTATTGCGCTGTATCTGAATGCGGTATAGCTAAGACCGTGCCCAAACGGGAACAGCGGCTCGCCGTCATAATACAGATAGGTTGAACGCGTTCTGACTATGTTGTAATCTTCTATGTCGCAAAGCTCATCGGCGGATCTGTACCATGTGACCGGGCAGCGCCCAGCGGGTGATATATCTCCGAAAAGGGTCTTGGAAACGGCAGTTCCCAAGGACGGGCCGGCATGACATATATGCATTATTGTTGATATTTTGCTATTGTCAAGCTGATAAGGATATCCTGAAACAAGGAACAGCACTGCGTCCGGATTAAGCTCCAGAACAGCGTCAAGATTCCTGCTCTGCTTTTCCGGCAGACGAAGGTGCTTTCTGTCGATCGTTTCCCGGGCATTGATCATCGGATTGTTTCCGCAGAAAACAACAGTCTGATGTGCTTCAGTGGATATTCTGCGTACTCGCTCTGTTCCGTCCGAGAACAGCTCAATGTTGAACACTGCGTTACGCGGCGCGCGGAGAGAATCTGTGATCGAGATCGTCTGATCCTTATTTATGTACAGGAAGCGCTTCTGCCAGTTACGGAAATAGCAGTCCCTGCCCTTTCTCTCAAGGAAGAACAGTTCCTTGACAAACCACCCGAAGGGCTGATCCGCCGTACATCTGATTACTCCGCTGTCCGTAAGAAATTTGTTGTTGAAGCGTGACTTGAGTGACACAGCGCCGTCACCCCACTGAAACAGTTCAAACAGGCAGGTTTCATTGATCAGAGGACAGTCGCATTTCACGGTTCCGTCCTCGGAAACTGAGAAATAAAATCCGTTTTCTGCGTTTCTCAGCGCAATGACATCATTTCCACTGTCGTAGATAAGGTTTTCGCGCCCTATCTCGGCAGTGAGTACATCGAGGATAGTGCTGCATTTTGCAGAATATCCGGTATACCAGTCACGGAAATTCATATCCGCGTGATATCCGATAACCGCAAGCTTTCCGTCTTTTGACAGAGGGAGAACTCCACGGCTGTTTTTCAGCAGGATCACAGATTTATCGGCTGCGTTCTGCGCAGCGGCAAAATGCTCATCAGAGCAAAGAAGCTCATCAGGGTAATTGTCAAACGGTGTGTTCTTGTCAAATTCACCGAGCATAAATCTAGCCTTTAACGCTCCGAAAAGCGCACGGTCAATGTCTTTTTCAGTGATCAGACCGCTGTCCAGCGCCTCCTTTGCGGCAGTGCGGACAATATGTTCGTTATCGGTCATTATGTCGGCGCCGTTGTGAGAGTAAATGTTGGAAAGCGCTTTGGTATGATTTTCGTCACAGCGGTGGTACTGAACATTCTGAATAAAATCCCCGCCGTCCGTCACTGCGAAAAGCAATCCCCACTGCTCACGGCAGAACCGCTGAAGCTCTGCTGACTCGATCTGAGGAACGCCGTTTACTTCGTTATAGCTTGTCATAAGGCTTGCCGCTTTGCCCTCGCGCACCGGCATTTCAAACGCACGGAGGTAATATTCGTGCTTCAGGCGCGCTGGAATGCTTGCGTTGCAATTCACACGGGTATCCTCGTTATTGTTTGCATAGAAATGCTTTAAGGTCGGGATAACACGGCGGTATTTTTCGTCGTTTCCCGCCATTCCTCCGGTAAATGCCGCCGCAAGAGTCCCGGTAAGGCAGGGGTCCTCGCCGTAGCCCTCCTCGTTTCTGCCCCAGCGGGGGTCGCGCTCAAGGTCAACGGTAGGACCCCATACGAACAGAGAAGCACGATCTTTTTTCCGATAGATCCGGGTTTCAATTCCTGTTACTTCACCCATGCGGAGCATTACATTCTCGTCAAAGGTCGCCGCAAGTCCGAACGGTTCAGGAAAAACAGTGGTCGGAGCCTCGCCGTTTTTATCATCTCGGCAGACAAGCCCCCTCGCCACCTCTGCCCCGATCCAGAATTCCTTTATCCCAAGCCGTGGAACGGCATTCATGTGAGAGGTCAGCAGGCTTAATTTTTCCTCTGTGGTAAGTTCCTCAAGAAGAAGCGAAGTTCTTTCGTCAAAAGTAAGCGAAGCGTCAAGAAATCTGTATTCCGGCATGAGAACCCCTCCCTAAATGTTATTTTGTATTTTCTTCCTTTACACGCTTTTTCTTTGTAACATTTGCGTAAATAAATATATCCCGTGAGCGGCTGATATTGAAGCTGTTTTTTCTGATGTAATCATTAGCCGTACTCTTTGGATTTGCGGTTTTCATCATCGATTTCATGATGAAGCAGATAATGAGTGCGATAACTACCCCAACAACAAGAGATATAAGCAGTTTCTTCAGGAGATCCTGCATGGAGAAGCCGCTTTCATCTTCGATAGTACCGCTCGCTTCTCCGTCGGTATTCTCCGAAAGCCTGTCTTCAGTGACAGTAGACACCAGAATATCTTCCGATGAATAAATATCCTCCTGTATATTTTCACCAAATGCGGCATATTCGACATATCCGTTATAATTCTCAGGAATCACATCAGCCGCATATCCGGAAATAGTGAGGGAAAACACGGCAGCAGACGCTGCCAAAAGCGCTGTTAGCTTTTTCATATTTCGTTCCTCCCTCACAAAAACATCTGTATCACAGTGCCTATCACGGTCACTGCGGCGGTGATTATCCCGAAGATACCCCAGAACTTCCGCCAGCTTACCGGAAGCTCGCCAACAAAGCGTCCGGTCTGCGCATTCATCGCAAACTTGTACACCTTGCCGCGATAGTTGGTGCTTAATATCCAGACAGGCAGCATTGCATAACGTATTTCGCCGGTCTCAAGTCTGACGCTGCTGTTCTGGGTGGTCACGGTATCATAGCCTACCACTGTGTTTCTCAGAAGCTGCTCAATTCCCGCCTTAACACGCTGGTTTGCGCGGGGCTGTGCAACGGTGGAATCAATATTGTACTTATCCGCAAGATAACCGGACAGATATGCCGGCTGGAACTCCACGCCCTCGGCTACGTCAAACGGCTCGATAGCCTCCATGTAGCGGCTCTCCATCTGACCGCAGCCGTTCACCGGAACATTGTCAAACAGCGCGTTTCCCTCACGGATAACCATGTAGTGCTCCGTCTTGGTATAATCGAAATCATTGGTTGACCACTTCTTCACCTTTGTTGCATCAAACCGCATTTTTCCGGCTGCGCCGCAGTTGTAGAGCCAGAACGGAACGTACATTCCCTTGATCTCCTGAATACGGTGTTCAGAAATAAAAGACGGAGGCAGGAGAGGCTTTCCCTTGCAGAACTTCTTGAGCGCCGCCTGTGCGTCCTCCTTGCTTTTCTGGAAGGGAATGATAATGTCGGGCTTCAGCAGACCGGACACGTTATTGTCGAGAACCACGGGGCTGTCGCAGTAGGGGCAGCTTGTGGCAGCGGAGTCGTCGTCCGCAGTTATCGCGCCGCCGCAGGACTGGCAGATATAGGTTTTCATTCCGGAAACCTCTCCGGCCTCCTCGTAGGGATTCCATGCGTACTCCTCGACAGGCTTCTCTGCTTCCTCTTGATTATATTCCTCAAGCGTTGCAATATCGTATGTATTGTCACAGTAGTCGCATTTCATTTTCTGCTCGTCGCTGTTCCATTTCAATGCAGCGCCGCACGCAGGACATTTGTATTCCTGTACCGCCATAGTTCCTTCCTTTCCGCAGCAGAACGCTGCACTGAATTATGTATCGCTTCCTCGCAAAATATCGGACGAATTTGCAGGGAGCGGCTTTTATTTCATTTTCTTTCTGAGAATAGTGTGAGACGGAACTGAAATATCCGTCGGGATAGTAAGCTTTTCTGTGGCGCGCCGGGCTATTTCTATCTGCACTCCGTCAGCTCCGAACATTTTTTCCGGTCTGAATTTTATCGGCTCGCTGTGGGGCGGGAGCAGCTCCAATTCGTCCGCAAGCGTGAAATAATTGCGCTGAGTGAGGTGCATTACACCATTGTCGCAGCTATCCACAACTCCCACAAAATCATAATCCCGCATATATCCGCTGTCCGCGAAATATTGTCCGCCGTTTGTGATTTCAGCAGGATCCTGACTTCCTGAGCCGTCAGTCGGCTTTCCGTAGAAAAATCCCGTGCAGTAAGGACGATGACTGATCTTATTCACCTCGTCCAGAACCCACTGCGGAGGCTTTTCGCCTTTTAAATAGCTGTCAAGAGCGGCTCGGTAGGCATTCACCGTCAGCGCAACATAATACGCAGACTTCGCTCTTCCCTCGATCTTGAAGCTGGTAACTCCTGCGTCTATCAGATCGTCAAGGTGGTCGATCATGCACATATCTCTCGCGTTAAGGATATAGCTGCCACGCTCGTCCTCAAACACCTTGTAGAACTGGTTGGGGCGCTTTTCTTCCATGAGGTAATATCCCCATCGGCAGGGCTGAGCACATTCTCCGCGGTTAGCGCCTCTGCCTGTTAGATACTCTGAAATAAGGCACCTGCCTGAGAAGCTTACGCACATTGCTCCGTGTACGAAAACCTCGATCTCCATATCCTCAGGGATCTTCCGTCTGATCTCTCGGATATTCTCAAGATCGACTTCCCTTGCAAGTACGACACGCTTTGCGCCCATGCGGTACAGCTCCAGCGCAGTGCGGTAATTCACTACTCCTGTCTGGGTCGATATATGAAGATCAAGCTTCGGCGCGTACTCCTTTATCAGAGAGATCACACCGAGATCGCAGGCGATCGCCGCGTCTACCCCACAATCCTGCGCAGCGGAAATGAACTGCGGAAACTGGTCGATCTCGCTGTTCAGAGGGATCGTATTGCAGGTGAGATACACCTTTACACCACGAGCGTGAGCAAGGCTCACAGCCCGGCTCAGACCCTCCATGTCGAAGTTTTTGGCGCCGGCGCGCATTCCGAAGCTCTTTCCGGCAAGGTATACAGCGTCACAGCCGTAATCCAGGGCGGAAACGAGGCATTCCTCGTCCCCTGCTGGAGCAAGAAGCTCTGTATGGTTCATGGAATTATTCCTCCTCCCGGAGAGCCGCATCAATGATGTTCTGCTCATGCTTTTCAATGGTGCTTGCAAAGTAGAATACTCCGTCGCTGCTGCTCAGGAAGTAATAATAGTCGGTTTCAGCCGGATAGAGCGCTGCGTTGATTGCTTCGAGACCGGGACTGCATATCGGACCGGCGGGCAGTCCCTCGCAGGTATATGTGTCGTAGGCGTTTATAATGTTCTCATAAAGACCGGAAGAATTCGCAGGTATCTTCGGCATGATGCAATCCTGAATATAATACTCAGTGGTATCAGACTGAAGATGAGGATATTCATACATATTGCCCAGACGGTTGTGGAATACGGAAGAGATATTTGCCATATTATCCTCGTTTGTACCCTCCTTCTGTATGATAGAAGCAAGGGTAATTACCTGATCGAAGCTCATTCCAAGCTCCTTAGCGCGGGCATACATATCCTTTGTGATCTTGCTTTCAAAGTTGGAATACATCTTTTCAGCCGCCTGCTTTGCGTACTCGGTCGTATCCATATCAGGCTTATCCGGAAGATCATCTATAACATAGAAGTTATAGGTATCCGGGAAAAGATACCCCTCCAGCGCGTAGAAGCGCTCGTCGGTCACCTCAATCTGCTCCTCGAAATCGTACCTGTCAAGCTTTGTGCGGTAGTATTTCTCAAAATCCTCCGCCCGGCACACAAGATTTTCTTCAAGAAGTTCGCCTATCTGATGCGCATTGTAACCCTCTGGGATCATGATTGTGACGGTATTGGTGTAGCTGCGTTGTGTCTGAAGCAGAGTAATGATATTGCTGTATGACATTCCGGAGTTCACGGTATATTCTCCGTCAAGGAAGCCCTCGGCTTTATCGGCGAAATTAATGTATGTCTTGAAAAGCCACGGCATTTCGATGATGCCGTTATCGTGCAGAGTTTCAGCAATGTCATCAATATTCATATTGCTGTCGATCACGACCTGAGCCTCGTGATTCTGCTTTGCCATTCCGGTGTAGTCCATCAGAGCGACGATTACCTTCCACGCAAGGAAAATACCCACGCAGATTGCCACCGACGAAAGTACTACGCCAAGGAAAATATGACCCATTGTGCGGGTGTGATTTGTGTAATGCTTCTTTTTTTTGCGCTTTTTGCGCTTTCTGACCGGATTAGTTGAGGCATAGGCTTCTTCCGGTTCATCGGGAACAGTTAGAGAATCCATCATTCTTGTGCTTCCCGGATCGTCAGCGCTGTTAAGCTCTGTAAACCGTTCTCTCGGCGCTATTCCGCCGGAGAAATTCTCCTGCTGTTCTGCATCGTGTATGCTGTCAAGCTCCCTTGTAGCGCCGAAATCATCATTATTTTCATCGCTGTCAGGAAACCCCAGCTGGTCGAAATCTTTAATATCCATATATAAACCTCATGTATCTTGTATCTGCTGATATATTTTCAGTCTGTAATAACTGAATGCGCTCGGCGGTCATGCGGCTCATGGGGGACGCCCATCACATAGTCCGAATAGCAGATGATCACTGATTTTCCGGGAAATCCGGTCAGAAATCTGTCATAATAACCCCTGCCGTACCCAAGTCTGAGTCCGGTACTGTCGCAGCAAAGCGCAGGAACGATACAAACAGAATGTTCATCGGGGATCAAAGGCGAAGTTCTGTACGTTGGTTCCAGTATCCCAAACCGTCCTGAGGAAAGCTCCTCAAAGGACTTCACCGGATAAAACGTCAGCTCTGCTTCTCCGGAAACCGGAGTTCCAACTGGTTTGTTGTTATCAAAACACCATTGGAGCAGCCTACGCGTGTCAACCTCAGTTTCAGTGGAAACGTAGCTGAAAACGCTGCTGGACTGCCCGATGATCGCAATAAGCTGACGGAATATTTTTTCGTCAGCAGCTGCTTTTACCTCCGGGGGAATTTCCCTGCGACGCTGTATCAATACTTTCCGCAGAGCTTTTTTCTCGTCCGGAATGCTCATCTGTCCGCAACTATCGCACTGCGTAACTCAGCGGATCTTCCTTCTCCGCAGAGGACCTTTACCAGCTCAAGCCCGAACTCGATTGCCGCCCCCGCTCCGGCTGCCGTGGTAAATCTTCCGTCGGTCACGCAGAGGGAATTCTGAACCTTTGCGCCGGTAAGATACTGCTCAAAGCCGGGGTAGCATACAGCGTTCCTGCCGGAAAGCAGTCCCAGCTTGCCAAGAACTGACGGAGCGGCGCAGATCGCGCCGACAGGTATATCGTTCTTCACGCAGTAGTCGATCGCGCTGTGAACAACAGGCGATTTGTCGAGATTAAGAGTGCCGGGCATTCCTCCGGGAAGCACGATCAGCTGAAGCTCAGAAGAAAGTTCCATATCGTTTTCGCCAAGATCGGCAGCGACTCTTATCCCGTGGGAACTTGTGGGAGTGGAAGTGCCTATTCCGACTGTTTTTACATCAAGCTTGGCACGTCTGAGCATATCAATGGGCGCAATTGCCTCGGTTTCTTCAAATCCGTCTGCTAAAAATACATAAATCATGATAATCCTCCGAATGTTATAAAATATTTTTCCTCCATGAACGCCGGGTGGTAGGACAGCTTCGCCTTGCGAAGTCCCTCTGAGCCGGTATCCTCCTCGCGATTTATATAGCGGTATCGTTCCGCAATTGTCTTTACAAACTCACAGTTTATTGCGGTATAGGCTCCCTGATAATTTAGCAGCGCCTTTTCCGCGTGGACCACAAATGTGTCCTCAGCAGACTGCTCGCCGAACGTGAAAGCCTGCGGTTCTCCATTCACATAAAGCACACCGCCGATGTAACCCAGTGCAGCATAGTTATCAAGGCTTTTCATAACAACATCAGCTTCTATACCCTTGTCAGGGTCAAGATCTCCTGAGTTGAGCCACTGTTCAAGAACCGCTTTGCAGTCCGGAATATTTGCGGCGGTAATAGGCTCGAATAACCAGTGGTTTTCATAAAACCGGTTCAGATGATTACGCTTAGAGTGGTATTTCCTGCCTTTCAACTCCGCAAGATCTGATGAATTATACACATAATCAAATCCGTCACGGTCGGGAACAGCGGAAACCTCCGGATACATTGCGCACAATTGCTCAGTGCATTCCTTGTTGGCAGTCATGAGGAGCGGTACTCCCCTCTCGGCGCAATAGGCTTTCAATGCGGTTATCACCTCTGCGATATCACCGCTGCCCGCCGGATATAGAAATCTCGGCATTCCGTCAGAGTGATCTGTGTTCTTCAGCAGATAAAAGTTATGATAGCGGCAGATCTGTGCATTGAACACGTCCTGCCAGACATAGTTGTTGCCAAAGGTGTAAATACACCCGCGATAACCGGAAACCGCCAGCAGTTCATTTGCCCAGTCACGGTCGGACAGTTCCGGCGCTCTGAAATTAAGCTCAGACATTATAAACCCTCTGTTTCTCTCTTTATTCTGAGGGCGATCTCCTCAACAGGCAGCGGATAATCTCCGGCAGAGCATGAAATTATTCTCCAGCCGCATTTCCGCGCAGTATAAAGCGCGCTCTCGCGGCAGGCGCGGAGAAACTCCATATTGCTCTCATGGATATCCTTTTTGCTTTCGTCACCGCCGTAGCGGGCAGACAGCAGCTTCTGCGATATCTCAATCGGCATATCCAGAAACAGCACACAGTCAGGCTCCGGCAGACCCAGCTTTTTATACTCGTAGTCCCAAAGCCATGAGAGATATTCGTCCCACTTGTCCCGTGGCAGTTTTGTCATCTGGTAAATCGCATTAGATGTTGTATACCGACCGGAAATAATAACCGATCCTGCGTCATAATCTCTTTTCCAGTCGGTGACAAAGCTTACATACCTGTCCCCGGCGTAAAACCCGGAAGCGGCATAGGCTCCCGCCTCGCCGTCACAGGGGATTTTTCCCGCAAGGTAGTCGGAAACTACTCTGCCGGTATTGCTGTCGTAATTCGGAAAGCTGATCAGCCGAGCATTTTTTTCGGTGCGTACCGAGTTATAAAGCAGATCAAGCTGGGTGGATTTTCCGCAGCCGTCAA
>CAMAGG010000049.1 GCA_945833805.1 uncultured Clostridia bacterium
TGATATTTTGCGCCAAACTAGAAATATGCAAGCAGATGAGGTGCTAAGGCGTTAGCCGGTGGTTTTTAGAGGTGACATGAATATCATTCTGCAGAAATTATAAAGATGCGGCTTAACGCTGGTGTGGTCATGCCCTGTGCCTGGGATCTCGTTCCAGATATGTTCAGTTTCGTTAATTGTCAGCGTCTTGTGATAGGATTTCGGATATGTACCTACCACACCATCACTGTCGGAACAGCTTATCAGCAGCAGATATGGCGCATTGTCCTCAAATCTCATCTCCTCTGCTTGCATCTGACCGGGGTGGTCTGCCGAGCCGGGAACGGGAGTAAGCCCCGGCGCAGGCGCAACCGCTCCTATATAGCCGAACAGCTCAGGATGCTGAAAGCCAATAAAGAGGGATTCTCTGCCGCCCATTGAAAAGCCTGTTATCGCAGTATTCTCCCTGCCCTTTGCAACGGAGAATGTGCTTTCGATAAAGGGCATTAAATCGGTGGTAAGATCGTTGATAAAATTGTCATAGCAAAGCGAATTTGCAAGATTCATACCGGTACACCATTCAAGCTCCTTGCTGACGAAGATATATGGGCATACCACTATCATCTCCTGCGCTTCACCGCTTGCGTACAGGTTTGAAAGCATTTCGCTCAGACCAACGATATCCCTCGCCATCCAGTCCTCGTTATCATAATAGCCGTGCAATATGTACAGTACGGGATATTCCTTGTCCTCGGAGTAATCGGGCGGAAGCAGCACATTCACTCTGCTTTCTCTTTCCGCGGTTTGGGAATAATAAGTGTATTTCTGAAAATCGGGGTATATAACGCCGTCCTGCTGGTCAAAAATGCCCTCAGGCGGCAATTCTGTCATGATATTCTCGTAATTCTGCATAGATATCTCATCCTTTTCAGACTCGATTTCAGATGCGGCGATTTGCGTGATCTTATCGCCTGCTTTATAAGTGGCAAGATCGGGCAGTTCATCAAGAGTGATAACCTTTTCATGATTGTAAACATTATTGAGCACTTTTGTATTGTTGCCTTTGATGTAGTCTGTATGCCAGATCATGAACCAAGACCACAGGCAGCCGTCCCTTTCAAACTTCTCAACACGGGGAACATTGCCGCACTCATGGAATGTAAGGGGCTTGCCGCTGTCGGTGATATTCTGAAGTCTGTTCCATGCCTTGATGTGGGTAGAATTATCATAGGTGTCGGAGCCGATGATGTCGCAGTAATCATCGCCGGGATACCAACCGTCCTTCACCTCTCCCGAATAGCCAAGCACCCAAATCAGATTTGTCAGACCGAACTCGTTGGTGTATCTGTCATACATCATCTGCCAGAGGCGGATGAAATTCTCACCGCCGCCCTTGCCCCACCAGAACCAGCCGCCGTCGAACTCGTGAAAGGGTCTCCAGAGTACGGGAACGCCGCTGTCACGCAGTTCGGCGAGAGCCGCAGCCGCCTTGTCCCAGTTGGCAATCATCGCCTCATGCTCGGGAGTTCCCTCGGTCAGCAGCTTATCAAAATCGGGAACATCGTCCTTTGACTCCTGATATCCGTATCCATTGATACCCGTATGCCAGCAGATAGTAACCAGACCGCCTTTATCCCACCATGCCTTTGAGCGTTCCACAACGCCGTCAAAATCCGAATTCATAAAATCAAGTCCTCGCATCGCGGGAAGCCTTCCCGTTGTTTCGAGGATATAATCCATCTCATAATCGGGAGAACCCATCCAGGTGGACTCCTGCTGGCACGAGAACATATATGTGCCGTAATTGTCACATATAAGGTCATACACCCTCTGCGTGATCTCATCAGCATTTTTGTTGGACAGCGTATATTCTGCAACGTATTCGGGCTTGACAGTCACTTCCGTCTGCGAGGTATCACTTACAGTGGTGTTGGACGTGCTGACGGCGCTTTCATCACCCTTACTGCATCCGCTGAAAACAGACGCCATTATTGCAGCCGCTATACCGAAAGCCGCTATTCTATAACAATTCATACCCAATCTCCTTCATTGAAATTATCGGACTTTTCCCTTAATAAAATAATATCACTTTTTTTAGTATCTTTCAATCGTAAATTCTGAATATACTTTTGTATTTTGAACATCAGCTATATTAAAACTACAACATCAGACCGGGTGATAAACCTTGTAAAAAACCGCAGAAAGCTATTGACAATCACGCAAAACAGGATTATACTAAAATTAACCACAAAAAATGAAGGTGACGATATGAAGATAAATGAAAACATCTACCCCTATAATGCCGAAGTCCGAAAACTGCCCGTTCATCTCACGGGAATAGGCGGCAGCGAATATCAATACCATATAATCAGGAACGAAGGCTATCACTGGCATCAGATACTGTACAGTGCAGGCGGCAGCGGCATACTGAAGTACGATAACAGCGCCATTGTGATAAATGAGGGCGATTTCTTCTTTCTGCCTGCGGGATATCCACACGAATACTACACAGAAAACAACGAATGGGATGTGCGCTGGGTAGCTTTCGACGGTTATGCCTGTGCGCATATCTTAAGCCAGCTCAGTATGACAGCACCTGTTATAATCAGTCCGCAGAACGGCTCGCCTCTCCCAAAGCTGTACAGCAAGATGTTCACTGTGCTGAAGACCGACCGTGCTTACTGCGATTACTCCTGCTCGGGATATATCTACGCTTACATTCTTGAATTCCATAAGCTGATGGATACCAAGGCGAACAAGCAGAGAAACGACCGCAGCAGGCTGCTAGCTCCCGTGCTTGACTATATAGACGAGAATTATCGCAGTGATTTCCCGCTGACTGTGCTTGCGGAGCTTGCAGGCGTCACGCCGCAGCATCTCTGCCGTGTTTTCAAGGACTCGATGAACATGCGCCCGAACGAGTATCTCACACAAAGAAGGCTGCAGGAGGCAAAAAGGCTATTACAGAGGAACGAGCTTTCCGTTGCCGAGATAGCTGCTCGCTCAGGCTTTCCTGACGCAGGCTATTTCAGCACGGTATTCAGGAAACACGAGGGTGTTTCTCCGATAGAATACAAAAAGCATATTGGTATAAGATAAATCATTACTTATTTATACAAAGCAAGCTGAGATTTATGATACTCTCGGAGTCCCATTACCGACCTCGTCATGTTAAGTCGAGAATCCAGGCTATATGTGTCTGCTCCATTCTTTGAGATATAATTGACTTAATGAAGATAATAGAGTAAGGTAAATCTGCATAAGGATATATTTGCTAACACCACAAAACAAACAGAAACAGGCACATTTCTCACACGATTATTGTAACAAGTGAATAAAACAAGAGAGCTTGAAATCAAATCAGGCTCTCTTTTTTATATAAAAGGACGTTTGGAAACAGACGTCCTATTTTTATTGGACTATCGCCAAGTGGTAAGGCAAGGGACTTTGACTCCCTCACTCGCTGGTTCAAATCCAGTTAGTCCAACCATTACGGGCTGACTTTGCAGCCTAAGACTGAGAAGTGGCGGTAAACCTCTGCTTGCAGAGTGCGCTCACTCTCAGGAAGGTATAAGCTCCGCACATTAAGTCCGTGCGGACGTTATGTGTTCATAGCCATAGCGAAAGTTCCGTATTGGCTTACAGCTTAGCTTCCAAGCGCATAACGAAAGTGTGTCTAAATACTCTCGCTCTTTGGTGGTATAAGCTCCGCATAGGTTTGTTTTGGTAACTAAAAGTCAAGAACTCATCATTTTACTTTCTATGAAGATACGATGTCTGTATGTGTGACGTTTTCTTTATAATTACACTATGCAAACCCCGAAAAATATGCTATAATAAAATCATCTGCAATCCTTAGTAGTAAAACCCCCGATTTTTACTACCATTTGACTACTACACGCGTCCGCGATTTGCCCGGATTTGCGCATTATCTGTGAAAACGACCGCAAATATGTAAAATCTACCAGCGGGCATAATTCGGCAAAATACCGCAATACAAAGCCTTTTGAAAGGAATTACACCAATGTACAAGATACTATTTGTCTGCCACGGCAATATCTGCCGGTCGCCAATGGCTGAATTCATATTCCGTGATATGCTTCAAAAGAGAGAAATTACCGGGATAGAAGCTGCTTCGGCGGCGACCTCCACCGAGGAGCTCGGAAACGGAGTTCATTACGGCACAGCGGCGGTGCTGCGCAGGCTTGGGATAGACTATTCCGGAAAAAGAGCCAGACAGATGACGAGATCTGATTGCGACAAGTATGATCTTCTGATCGGAATGGACAGCGCAAATATACGCAATATTACACGGATCTCCGGAGATCCGCAGAAATACGGGGGCAAAATATACCGCCTGCTGGATTTTGCCGAAAGAAGCGGCGACATTTCCGACCCGTGGTACACCGGAGATTTTGAGCAAACCTATGTTGATGTTGCGGAGGGCTGCGAGGGGCTTATCAATTGGCTTCAGCGCAGCGGGGTCATTTGAGGACGCTTGAGCGAATGCACCCGGCGGTGTGCTTCGTTTATCTGCTCGCAGTGATCGGGCTGACCGCATTTGCCGGAGATCCTGCCGTTGTGTTGGAGTCGCTTCTGGGAGCAGTTCTTCTGGCGGCGGTTTCCGGAATGTCAAAGGGAGCGGCGGCATTTGCTGGAATAGCGCTGGCAGCGGCTCTGGCGAATTTCCTTTTCGTCCACAACGGCGAAACCGCGCTGTTTTTTGTAGGAGATACCGCGTTCACGCTGGAGGCATTGATATACGGTTTCTTTGTCGGAGTAATGCTGGCGGCGGTCTGCGTATGGGGAGCGTGTGCGGTGCGATATGTTACCAGTGATAAATATGTCTGGCTGTTCGGCAGAATAGTACCTGCGGCGGGGCTTACCCTGTCCTGCGCAATACGCTTCCTGCCTGCGTTCGTCCGGAGAACGGCGGAATTCGCCGCAGTTCAGGACAACGCTGGACTGCCCGGCTCAGGTACGGTTCGGGGATATCTCAGGGCTTTCTCAGCGTCGGTGGGCTATTCCGCTGAACAGGCTATGGATTCGGCATTGTCCATGAAAGCAAGAGGTTACGGCACAGCCCGCCGCACAAGCTTTTCGCTTTACCGTATTACCTTGAGAACAATTCTGGCAATGCTTGCAGTCGTCGTGACAGGAGCGTTATGTCTTGTGCTGACGCTGACCGGAGCGGGGGAATTCTACTTCTACCCCGCATTATCGGAAATACCCGCAGCGCCTGAGGATATCGCGCTGTACTGCGGCTTCGGAGCGCTGTGCGTTATTCCCGCTGCCGTGGTCGTGTGTGAAAAAATTCGTTTTATCTCTAATACTCGTTGAGGGAATACAATATGGATCAGGTAAAAATACAAGATCTGTCGTTTGATTATCAAGGCGGAGGCAGAGCCTTGAACAGAGTCAGCCTTTCGGTTCAGCAGGGTGAATTTGTGACCCTGTGCGGACTGTCCGGCTGCGGGAAAAGCACTCTGCTTCGGCTGATGAAGCCGGGGCTGTTCCCGCAGGGAAAAAGAACCGGCAGCGTGATTTTCCGCGGCAGTGAGCTTCCGGCAGAACCAAGCCGGGAAACCGCTGCGGAGATCGGATTTGTAATGCAGGATCCGGAAAGCCAGACCGTCACCGACAAGGTATGGCATGAGCTTGCGTTTTCCTGCGAAAGCGTCGGAATGCCGCAGGGAGAGATACGGCGCAGAGTTGCGGAAATGGCGGGTTATTTCGGACTGGAGAAGCTGTTTGAGCGGGATACCTATACCCTTTCCGGAGGTCAGAAGCAGCTATTGTGCCTTGCTTCTGCGGCGGCGCTTCACCCGGAATTGCTGCTGCTGGACGAACCCACCTCCCAGCTTGATCCGATATCTGCGCAGGGCTTTATCGACGCAGTGCGCAGGCTCAACCGGGATTTCGGAGTTACTGTCATTGCGGCGGAGCATCGTCTGGAGGAGCTTCTTCCTATTTCCGACCGGGTGATCGTCATGGACAGGGGAGCGGTGATCGCCGACTGCCCGCCGGAAATGCTTGCTTCGGAGCTTCCGTCAGGACACCCCATGGAGTACTCCCTTACCGCGGCGCAGCGGGTATTTCGTATCGCGGGCGGGCGGGGAGCTTCTCCGGTTTCCGTCCGGCAGGGCAGGAACGATCCGGTTTGCCGGGATTATCTTGCGGCAAATATCACCGGACAGGATCGCAGCTTCACTCCGGCGGGAGAGTCGATTATCGAAGTAAAGGAGCTTTGGGCGGGCTGGGGAAAGACTGCGCCGGAAGTGCTGCGCGGCGCTTCTCTGAAGCTGTATCCGGGGGAGATCTACGCGATGATAGGCGGCAACGGTTCCGGTAAATCCACGCTGCTGAAAGCGATAACAGGTATCGTGAAGCCGCTTGGCGGAAAGATCAAGCGCCGAAAGGGGCTTAATACCGCGTATCTTCCTCAGAACCCTTGTATGCTGTTCACGCATGAAACGGCGGGTGAGGAAGCCACGGAAGAATATCTGAAACGATTCGGGCTGTCGGATCTTTCCGGACGAAATCCCCTTGATCTGTCCGGCGGTGAGCGGCAGAGGCTTGCACTGGCGAAGCTGATTTCAGGAAGCGGCGGGCGCAGACCGGACGCATTGCTGCTTGACGAGCCGACAAAGGGAATGGACGCGGCGGCAAAGCATGATTTCGCGGAATACCTAAAGGCGCTTGCGGAGGAGGGGCTTGCGGTTCTGTTGGTAACTCACGACACGGAGCTTGCCGCGGAATGCGCCGATATGTGCGGACTGCTTTTCAGCGGCGAGGTCATCAACGAAGCCTCTCCGCAGGAGATGCTCAGTGAGAATTATTTCTACACCACTCCTATGCGAAGGCTTGCCAGAGGATTTGAAAATATCTGAATTTAGTTTATATGGGAAATTTATAAAAAGTGTTGATTTAGTTTAAATAGTGTGATATAATAAAATTTGAAATTAAAGTCAGTTCTTAAAGGAGAGAAGCAAATCCCATGAAAAAATACATCAGAAATATTGTATTTACAGCAGCGCTGTCAATTGCGCTGATGCTTACTGCGTGCAGCGGTAATTCTGGTTCGTCTGTAACAGACAGCGTTCAGTCCGGGACACAGGAGTCTGAGCCTCAGGAGGGAAGCTCCACCGAGGAAGCCTCTGCGCCGCAGGAAGAACCTCAGACATCTGCTCCGGAGCAGTCACAGACAGAGGAAGCTCCGGTGGAAAGCGGTGAAACCGCGGATCTTCAGGCGATATATGATAAGATAAATGCGGCGGTGAACGGAAGCGGCGAGCTGGTAATGCTCCCGGAAAGCGATCCAATGATGATCGACAGCTTTTATTCCGGACTTTCAGAGGTGAATATAAAACAGCAGCTTCTGTATGTGGCTCCGGTGACAGGCTTCGCCTGCGAGGTGATGCTGGTTGAAGCGGAGGACAGCGGCAGCGCAGATAAGGCGGCTGAGATATTCCGCGCCAGAATAGAGCTTGGCGCGTCCGACGAATTCTATCCGGACACTGCGGCGGCGTGGCAGCAGAATGCGCAGGTTCAGCGCAGCGGCAATTTAGTTTGCATGATAGCACTGCCGGAGGGTTATTCTATTCCGGACGACATTTTTGCGTTGTGATTTTTCATGAAAGCCATTGGGGGAAGAAGGTGCAGCATTAGGCTGCAAAAACCGTTATTGGGACGGCAAGAACTAAAGAAACAAGGAGCAGAAAATGGCTTATATCAATGAAAACCAGCAGCTTATGATGAGGCTTGCCGGGGAAATATCAAAGGTAATAAAGGGAAAGAACGAGGCGGTGCAGCTTATTCTGACGGCGCTTTTGGCGCAGGGTCATGTCCTTATCGAGGACGTTCCCGGCGTGGGAAAGACTACGCTGGCAATGGCGCTTGGCAAAGCGACCGGACTTAGCTTCCGGCGTGCGCAGTTCACACCGGACGTTATGGCTTCGGACATCACGGGCTTCACCATGTTCAACCGGGAGGAAAACCGTTTCGAGTACCGTTCCGGGCTTGTGATGACTAATATCCTCCTCGCGGACGAGATAAACAGAACCTCGCCGAAAACCCAGTCGGCTCTGCTTGAGGCAATGGAGGAAAAACGCGTGACGGTTGACGGCGTAGTGCATCAGCTTCCGTCGCCGTTTATCGTTATCGCCACGCAGAATTCTCAGGGCTATGTGGGAACATTCCCGCTGCCTGAGGCGCAGCTTGACCGTTTCATGATAAAGATCAGTCTTGGTTATCCCACGGTGGAGGAGGAAACCTGGATACTTCTGGACAGAATAGGCAGCAACCCGGTGAACGATGTTGAATCGGTCATGACCGCCGAGCAGCTTGCACAGTGCATTGAAGAGGTGCAGCAGGTGCAGCTTGCCGAGAGCCTTTGCCGCTATATCGCGGAGCTTTCGGCGGCGACAAGGGCGCACGGCGGCGTGGAGCTGGGAGTAAGCCCCCGCGCGTCGCTTGCTATAATGCAGGCAAGCCGCGCATTCGCATACCTGAACGGCAGGGATTACGTTGTGCCGGAGGATATAGTGCGGCTGATGATCCCGGTATTCAGTCACAGGATCGTTCTCAGGCAGGAGATGAAAATGCGCCGCATGGACGTTACCTCGGTGCTTCAGGACGCTGTTTCGTCAGTGACCCCTCCTGTAAAGCGCGGCTTCTGACGGAAGATAGGGGGCGGCAATGCGCAGGAACAGATTTCTTTATGTTTTGCTGGTGCTGGCGTTTCTGGTTTTCTCTGCCGTGTATCAGAGCAGGATCGCGTCGGTGCTGCTGATCGCCTCGCTGTGCTATCCGCTGCTGGCGGCGCTGTTTGCGCTGATAGCAGTGCTTTTCGCGAAGGTAGAGTTCGTTAAAAGCAGGGAGGTTCATCAGAAGGGCGAGGAATTTGAGATATTGCTTTCTATCCGTGGCAGATCTCCGATACCCTACGCACCGATCGAGATTCAGTGCAATCTTCCGGACAGGGATACCGGGCTTTTTTCCATTAAGAGAGTATATGCGGCAGTTCCGCCGCTTGGAAAATGCAGGATCTCGGTCGCTGCAATGCACAGGTTTCGCGGTTCTTTTATTGCCGAGATAAACCGTATCTGGGTCTACGATCCGTTGAGGATCATACGGATCTCCCGGAGGATATCAAGAGAAACGACGCTTGTTTTCCTGCCGAGGAGAATAGATATCGGTGGATATTCCGCAGAAGCTCATGGCGAAAACAGCGCCATTCCTGCTCCTCTGCTCAAGGGTGAACGTGAGGAGTTCTCTCATGTCCGGGAGTACCGTATCGGCGATATTATGCAGCTTGTTCACTGGAAGCTCACCGCAAAGCAGGACGAGCTGATGATAAAGCAGTATGACGAGGAAACGGAGCAGCGAACGCTGATTATATGCGATTACAATTTTGACGCTGCGTCGGCGGATACAGCGATGCGGAAAGCGGACGCGGTGATCGAGGCGGCGATAGCATTTGCCCTTTCGGCAGTGAAGTCCGGCAGCGGAGCTGTTGTGGATATCGGAGCAGAAACTCCTGAGCTGCACTGGGTGATAAAGGATATGCCGGATTTCGAGCGGTTCTTTGATCTGATGTCGGTGCTTCCGGTAAGAGTGCCGGTGATTGATTTCGTCGAGCTTGCCGGCAGTATTCCACAAAGCGGAGCGTCAACGGCGCTTATTATCACCAGCCGGCTTACGGAGGAAATAATCGCTGCGGCGGAAACCGCTGCGGAAAGCTTCCGCGGCGAGGTCGCCCTCGTATGGCTGGGTCTTGGTACGCATTCTCCTCTGGAGGAGCAGGCGGAGGGCAGGCGTTTTCTTTTCTTCCCGGTTAGGGGAGAGCTTGATGATTTCTCTGTCAATGATCCTGAATAAAACGATCCCCGGCGGCGATTTTGCTGCCGGGTCAATTTGTCGCATAGCAAAGCCATTCCCAACAATTCGCTGTTTGTGGTAAAGACAGAATGCCGCTGTTGTGGTACAATGAAGATACGAAAAGGGAGGTGCGAAATTATGGATATGGTGAAAATAGGGAAGTTCCTTGCGCAGCTTCGCCGGGAGCAAGAACTCACTCAGGAGCAGCTTGGCGAAAAGCTGGGAGTTACCAACAAAACGATATCACGCTGGGAAACTGGGAATTACCTGCCGCCGGTGGAAATGCTCCAGCTCATGAGCGGCATTTACGGAGTTTCGATAAACGAGCTGCTCAGCGGCGAGCGGCTGACCGAGGAGAATTACCGGGAAAAAGCGGAGGAGAACATCGCGGCGGCGATAGCGGAAAGCAGCTTTTCGGTCAAGGAGCGGGTGAACTATCACCGGAGCAAGTGGACGAGCGCCCACCTTGCGGGAACGGTCATCGGATATGTGCTGCTGTTTGCTGCGCTGGCTGCGGGGCTTGTTCTCTGGAAAACATGGCTTATGGCTGCGGCTGCGGCGGGTATTTTCGGCTGGCATATACTGCGTTACAATCAGATGATGTCTTATGTTGAGCGGAATGCCTATGACGGAAGCGGCGGCGACAGAACCGTTAAGGTCGAGCCGTCAAGTCTGACGATATATAAATCCCCCGTAAAGAAAACGCTCTGCACTGCGCTTTTATTCGCATTATGCGGTGCGGCGGGTGCGTATATTATCTTCAGCGAAACGGCTTGGATCATTGATCCCGGAAGCGTTCTTGACGTTCTTGCCCCGGTGGTTCTTACATTTACGCTTTACTGGCTGCTCGCCCGCAGAACGGAGCTTTCCGTCAGGCAGAAAACCGCCGTCTGCGCCGCGGCTGACCTGTTTATCGCAGGGAAGTATTCCATGAATGTCTTTTGCTGTATGTCCAGTGCTCCGAATTTCGAGATGTCCGTTGCGGGTAATATTGCAGTCATTCTGGGAATTCATATCGCATATACTGCGGTGGTGCTTGGAATATCAGTGTTGGCGGCGGAGCTTATTCTCCGGCTGATAAACCGGAAAAGCAAACAAGAAACGGCATAATAAGCGAAAACCTGAGAAGCATAATGCCTCTCAGGTCAGGCTGTCGATAAACCGTCATCTTCGTCGTCACGCCTCATAACGGCAGGCACAAAGCCTAGCCGTTATGCGGGTTCCTAGAATCTGACGGCTTCTCGCCACCCTGAAAAGGTGACTTTTTCAACAAGCTGACCTGAGAAGCATAATGCCTCTCAGGTTTATTTATTTCATAAGCTCTATGATCCCCCGGCATATCCTCTGAGGTATTCTGCTGAAATGCCCGCCGGCTTCGTGCACGAATGATACCTGCGCAGTACGCTCCGCAATGCGCTTCACCTCGTTGGTTTTCTCTTCAACTGAAGCCATAAGCGGATCTGGGGAGTTTTTCTCCTTGCCGCCAAGACTGAGGTAGACCCTGCCGTGAAGCGGGTGGTTTTTCAGGAACTCCGTCCACCCCGGAAACCACATGGAGCCGGAGCAGCTTGCCGCGCCGGAAATAGCTCCCGGTTCTGACAATGCCGCCGCATACAGCGCGAAAAGTCCGCCCAGCGAGTAGCCGCAGAGGTAGACTTCGCTGAACCCGCCGTACCTCCGTTCAAGCTCCGCAGTGAACTCCGGCAGGAATTGCAGCAGTCTGTCCGCTCCTCCGCTGAATTTTCTGCCGCCGGAAATCTCTGCCGCCCACGGGGAATAATCCCTGTCCCAGTCTATCTCGCCGAATTCCGCAAGAACCAGCGGCGGGCAGCCAGTACTTCGCAGAATTTCGGACACATTGCCGAATAAATCCCGCTCAAATCCGCTGAAAAGCAGCACCAGCGCCGGTGTGCCGGAGCCGATATCCTCCGTGCGGCAGGAAAAGTCCGAAAGACTGAACTCCGTCAAATCAGAATTCCCTCCAGATGGTCAAGCTCATGCTGGATTATTTCTGCGGTGATACCGTCGTACTTTTTCCGGCATTTTCTCATGCGGATATCGAGGAATTCCACCTCGATAGCTTCGTGCCGGGTGACGTCCTTTGCTCCCTCGTGACAAAGGCAGTTTTCCTTTATCTCATAGGTTTCCGGGCTTTTCCACTTCACTTCCGGGTTCAGCATAACAATGTACTTCGCGCCCTCCTCGAATACGATTATGCGCTTTAGAACGCCTATCATGTTCGCCGCCATTCCTACGCATTCATGGGAGTGCGCCGCAATGGTTTCCACCATGTCCTGAGCCGTTTGCAGGTCGTTTTTGTCCGCAGGCAGGGATTTCTGGCTCAGACAGAACTTGTCCTTTACAATAGGTTTTATCATGTTTCAGATGATCCTCTCATATTACGTTCCGCTGATAAGCTCAAAGCGGATATTATGCAGCTTTAAGCCGCTGCCGCCGAGATACACTCTGACGGTGGTAAACCGCGAGAAGAAAGGCGCGGTGCGGGACTGCTCCACAGGAATTCCGCCGGTTCCGTTGTAGGTGTAGGTCCCCACCGGCGTACCAAGCGCGAACACCGTCACCGAGGTCTGCGCCAGCTCTGACAGGCTGCTAGAGGCGGTGACTGTCACCCGGTAGTTTCCAAGCTTCAGAATATTCAGCCCGAACGCGAAGCTGCTGCCCTTTTCACAGGGAATACCCGACAGGTCAAGGGTGAAGCTGCCGTCAACGTCATAGAATTGGATATTAGTGCTGTCGATATCGTCTGCGTCCGAGGGACGGTTAATTATCTCGGTTTCGTCGTCGCAGCCCATCATTCGTTTCAGCGCGTGAGTACCCAGCAGGAAGCGCAGGATATTCATTGCGTTGCGCTGTAATTCTCCGCGGGTGAGTTCACCGCGTTCAAGGCTTTCCAGAGTGTTGTCATTGCACTCTGCGCCGTCTGCCGTGACCATATAAACGTCGTTCTGAGCCATTGCCATTGCTGCGAGATCCGACTTGTCCGGCGCATTTCCGCGGCGGTTGATATTTGCCCACCAGTCGGTCATTGTGAACCCGGTGAAGCCCCAGTCCTCCCGGAGTATCGTGGTGTTTACATCGTAGTTTCCGGCTGTCCACACGCCGTTCACCGAGCCATAGGTCGTCATGACGGAGGTCGCGCCGCCCTCTTTCACTGCGTATTCAAAGCCACGAAGGTATATCTCCCGCAGAGCACGCTCCGAGATAACGCTGTCAAGGAAATGCCGGCGGGTCTCCCGGTTGTTGCCGCAGAAGTGCTTGATAGTTCCGGTAACTCCTGCGGTTTGCAGTCCGCAAAGCTCCGCCGCCGCTATCTGACCGGTGAGGAACGGATCTTCCGAGAAATACTCAAAATTTCTTCCGTTGAGCGGGTGGCGGTGGATATTCATTCCCGGCCCTAACAGGCAGTCCACACGGTTCGCGTGCATTTCAAGCCCCATGAAGCTGAAAAGTTCCGTCATAAGCTCCCGGTTGAAGGTGGAGGCAAGCAGTGTGCCGTTTGGCAGGCTGAATGCCTTTGTGCCGCAGTCCAGCCGCATTCCGGACGGACCGTCCGAGCAGCAGCCGCAGGGTACTCCCATTGCCTTTAATTCTTCGGAAACTCCGCCAAAGGCTGCCGCAGTGCCGGCTGTAACCTTCGGGCTGCCCATTCCCTCGCCCCGGATAATGCAGGACAGATCGTAATCGGAAAGCTGCGCGGTGAATTCCTCCAGAGTGTTCTTGCCGTTATATACGTCTGCGAGGGTAATTCCCCTGTTTCCGGTCTGGGGAATTTCTGCGGGGAGCTTTGCTGTATCATGCGGGTTGGGATTATCCGTCAGCGGAACGTCCTCGAACGAAAGACTTCCGCCGCAGTTCGTCATTCTCTTGAAAGGAGTTACAGGAGCCAGCGCGGATTTGCACTGCTTAACGACGCGGTCAGCGGGAATATTCAGGGTGTAGCTGTCCTCTGCGCTGCGGACGTCCCCGCCCACGCTGAAAATATAATCACCGCTCTCCAGTATCCAGCAGCTCTTATGCCCGGTAATGCCGGAATCGTCATAGGAAGCGACGCTTTCCAGCGGGATCTTCACAGAGATAGTATCCTCTGCTCCGGGCTGAATCTCAGCGGTCTTCTCGAAGCCGCAGAGCGTTCTGGCAGGCTTGCCGAGCTTTCCCTGAGGAGCGGAGCAGTAGATCTGGACTACCTGCTTTCCGGGGTGATCTCCGGTGTTTTTTACGGTGATTTTTGCGGTGACATTGCTTTCATCGGCGGAGAAATCCGCGCGGGTGATCCCAAAGCTTGTGTAGGACAGACCAAATCCGAACGGGAAGCGCACCTTGTCCTTTGCAAAGGTCTCGAAATAGCGGTAGCCGACATAGATATCCTCGCCGTAGCAGTCCCTGTCGCCGCTCCCGAAGAATTTATCCGAGGGGTAGTCGGAAACCTCGCAGGCAATGGTATCCGGGAGCTTTCCGGAGGGGGAAACCTTTCCGGTGAGGACAGCGGCTGTACCTGTGCCGCCCACCATTCCGCCCTGCCATACATACATGACCGCCGCGGGATCATATCTGTCCATGAAGCTCATGTCGATAATTCCGGCGGTGTTCAGCAGCACCACTGTTTTCGGGAATACAGAAGTGACCTTTTTAAGCATATCCTCCTCAAGATCGGACAGGAGATATGCGCCCTTTTCTAATTTGTTGTCCATTTCCTCTCCGGCGGTGCGTCCGATGATCACTATCGCGGTGTCGGAGGTGCCGGCGGCTTGCTTTACAAGATCATCGGAAAGCGGCATTTCCTCCTGCGACCACGGCTCGCTGCCCCAGCCCTCGCCTATATCAAAGGGGTGTTCCTTGTCCCACGCTTTATAGGCGTCCAGAAGCGTCTGATTTATCTTGTATCCCGCTTCTGTCAGACCGTCGGTGACACCCACGACCCTTGAAACGTTCACCAGTCCGCCGCTTCCCGTACCGCTCTTATAGTAGTGAAGCTGTATTCTGCCGAAAACCGCCGCTTCACCGCCGTTTTTCAGCGGAAGCGCGCCGTTGTTCTTCAGAAGCACTACGCCCTCTGAAACGGCTCTGGCAGATACCTCGATATACTTCTCCCAGTCGAGAATTCTTTTCATAAGGCTCTCCTTTTATAAAAAACTTCGCTGTACCAGAAGCAATTCCGGACAGCGCAGCATAATTCTGATCACTTGTTGCCGCCGAAAAGACCTCCCAGACCGCCGAGCTTGTCCTTTATCCCGTCGATGTCGATCTTTGCCTTTACGCCGTCAACGACCTGCTTTATCATATCGTCCGGCAGATCAACTCCGAGAATGCCCTCTACTGTCTTGATAGGGTCTTTCTGGAACTTTGAAGCGATGTCGGGATCGCTCTTTACCTTGTTTACTACTTCGTCGATTTTTGCCTTGATATCCATAATTGTGTTACCTCTTTTCTTAATATTATCCCGTATCGGGGACTGCTTACAGTATATCATATCCGGGACGAAATATCAAGTATTATGCAGTAAATAAAAATAATTACGACATATTTTTTGGGAAAATCCCTTGAAATTCTTATGATATACTGTTATAATAAAA
>CAMAGG010000050.1 GCA_945833805.1 uncultured Clostridia bacterium
CCTCATCAAGTTCGTTTCCTTGACGAATACCGCGACCGTTGCGCTGCTCGATGTCCGACGGACGGTAGGGTGCGTCAAGATGGTGCATGGCAATAAGGTGTTTCTGAATATTTACACCCGTACCGAGCTTTCCGGTTGATCCGATGATCACTCGCACCTGCGCTTGATTTACCCTATCAAACAATTCAATACGCTGACGGTCATTGTGTGCGTCGTGGACAAAAGCTATCTCATTCTCGGCGTATCTGCCGCTGGCGACGAGTTTTGCCTTGATGTCCTCGTAAACGGTAAATGTACCGTCATATTTCGGGGTGTTTGTGTCGCAAAACACAACCTGTGCCGTACCCGGATTGCTTTCGTCTATATCAAGTATGTTCCTTACACAGTTGTTTACCTTGCTGCCCTCATAGTCCTCAGCTTCGGGATTGAGTATCCGTCCGTCCAGCGCAACTTTGGTCATGAAGGTACAGATGGCTAACATATTATCTTCTTCCGGCTTTACCTCCTTGTTTTCGATTTTCCTTGCCCGTTCCATGCCTTCGTCACGCTGTGCCTCCTGCGCGGGGGACGGCTCGCAAATAACGAGCTGCGGTTTCCCACCGGCGACACCCGGCAGCTTGAGGTCAAGGTCGGCGGTCTTAACGATGTCTGTGACCTCTCCGAACAGATTACAGAGTTCCGGCAGATTTACAAAGTTCGCAAATCGCGTTCGCATACGAAAACCAGTTCCGGAGGGCTTAACCTCCATAGTCTGTGTGATATTGCCGAAAACACTCGCCCAGTTATCGAAATATTCGATGCCGAGCTGCTGGAGAGTGCGGTACTGCAAAAGGTATTGCCAGACGAACATTTCCGATATAGCGTTGCTTATCGGAGTACCTGTCATAAGGCAGACACCGCCGCCGTTGTTTATTTCCTGCATATATCTTATTTTCAGCTCAAGGTCGAATGCCCGCTGAGAATTGGAGTTCGTGTTTATGCCGGCAACATTCGTCATCTTGGAAAACAGGGCAAGATTTTTGTAGTTGTGAGCCTCATCTATGATGAGATAGTCGCAGCCTAAATCTTCAAATGAAATGAAATCATCTTTTTTTGCCGCGGCGCGGAGCTTTTCAATCTTTGTCTGTAATGAAAAGCGCATACTTTCCAACCGCTTTATTGAAAGACGTTCGCCTTTATCGGCTTTCATCATTTCAATGGTTTGGGTAAGTTCTTCAATGCGCCGGTCAAAGTATTCCTCCTGCCGTTCCAGTGACATAGGCATTTTCTCAAACTGACTCTGCGAAACAATTATCGCGTCAAAGTCGTTCGAGGAAATCTTGGCGAGAAATCTGCGGCGGCTGAGTTTCTGGAAATCCTTTTCAGTAGCCACCAGGATATTTGCTGAAGGAAAAAATCGCTGAAATTCCTCGCCAAACTGTCCTATAACAGCGTTCGGAACAACGAAAAGCGGCTTTGTTATAGCACCTATGCTTTTGAGGTACATTCCCAGACCTGCGGACGCTGCTGTTTTTCCCGCGCCTACTTCATGTGCCATTAGTCCGCCGCCTGTCGCGGCAAAACGCGCGATAACGTCTTTCTGGTGGGGGCGCAGAGTAACACCGGCAGCCATTCCCGGAATATCTATATAGCTGCCGTCATAATGCCGTGGGGTAATATTGTTAAAACGGTCATTGTAGATATTCTCAATGCGCTTGACGCGGCTTGCGTCGGCGAGTACCCACTGCACAAATGCCTGTTCGATACGCGCTTGCTTTTCGCGGGCGAGGATAGTTTCTTTCTTGTTTACTACATAGCGTTCATGTAATCCTTTCTCATCACGGTAGGTTTCCTTGTCCTTTACGGTTGCTCTGCGCTGATTAAGGCAAAGCTCGGTAAGCTCATAGGCGTTCAGCCTGCGTGTTCCATATTCCTGATCTACCTTAACATTGGAATCTGCTCCCTTGTTGGGTATCCTCCATTCATTCAGTGCTGGGAGGTATTCACAGGATATTTGCATTTTTGCAAAGCTACCGGAGCTTCGGTTAGACCTTGCTGTTTCAAAGGTGTCATAAATAAATTGCGTGTACATTTCCGCAGGGATAAACATAGAGCCGAGCCGAAAGCTAATATCGGAAATTCCGAGAGTAGGGGGTTGATGCTCTTTCAGCGCGGCAACATTTCGAGAGAACATCTCGGGATTTTCTTCTGCTTTCACCATTGCAAGACCGAGTTTCTCCCGCGTGTGACCGGACAGATACTCGTCTGCTGTTTCCCAACCGGAGTATTTGTCGCCGGCATTTCTGGCGGGATTGCAGAAAATCATATCCCCCAGCTCGTTTATAACCTCGTCCTCGCTTTTACAGCAGAGAGCTGCCATATAATGCAAGTCTATCTGCTGTTTGAGGTTTAAGGAAATGTGCAGAGCCTCAATAGCGGTATCCGCATGGTCGGGGGTTCGGAATTGGTTTATAGTGCGCTTAAAGAAAATGTCCGCTTTGTCGAAATAAGGTTCGTCCTTTTCGTTTCGCCGTTCTATTTCCAGTGCGGAGAGTTTCGGAGCGCGAATATCATCGCTGAACCGGCGCAGATTTGTCTGAGTGTTAAGACAGCCGTATTTCTTTACGAAACTGTCATAGAGCGAATTCAGCGCCGTTTGCTTTTCGGTGAGCAGTTCGTCTGTGCAGCCGTCACGCTGAATAGCGATAAGTTCATCAAGCTGCTGAACAATGACAGTCATCTGCTTTATTGCCTCGGCAGACTTTTTGTCGCCTGTGTATTCGGCAGCTCCGTGGTGGTCGCCAAAAAAAAGTTTCTCGTTATCATCGGTGAAATAGGTGAACGGGCGGACTCCTTCCGGCAGAGGGGTATAGTTGATTTGTTCCTCGGTGTCAAGTTCCTCCAGCGTAGGAGCTGCGGTGAATTCACCATTGAGAGAAAGTACCGCTTTTTCAAGTCGCTCGGCGGTGTTTCCATCAGCTTCTATGGTAGATACGTTGCCGTACCTTGCGCTGACTAATTTCGGGGTTCCGAGCAGATGTTCGGGGTGTTCCGCATAGTATGCGCTTATATCGTAGAACGAATTCCCGTTATGCTGAAAATAACCGCCTCCGTCCTTTACCCATGCAGGGAGTCGATAGCGGGTTTCATAGCTGCTAAAGGTTTCCTCCAAAATTCTATCACGCTTTTTGTAGAAAATAATATCCGTAACTACCTGTGTTCCGGCGCTGCCAAAAGCGTTATTCGGCAGGCGCAGCGCACCAATAAGCTCGGCTCTGCGGTACATTTCTATTCGGGGATTGGCGGTCATTTTGTCAAGTGTTCCGCTGCTGGTGATGAGTGCTGCTATTCCTCCTGCTTTCAGCTTGTCAAGGCTCTTGATGAAGAAATAGTCGTGTATCAGATATTCCTCCTTGTATGCCGCGTCATAAGGACTATATTCACCAAACGGCACATTCCCGACTACCACGTCAAAGGTGTTATCCTCAAACTTGGTATTCTGGTATCCCTTGTTTTGTATGTTTGCCAGAGGATAGAGATAATGCGCTATTCGTGCGGTCAAGCTGTCAAGCTCAACGCCGTATATCGTGCTGTTTTCAGCAAGTTCATGCGGCATATTTCCGAAAAAGTTACCCGTTCCCATAGCTGGGTCAATGATATGACCGCCCTTGAAACCAAAATGCTCCAAAGCCTTGTATATGCTCTGAATTATGTACGGTTCTGTGTAGAATGCGGTGGTGGTACTTGCTCTTGCCGCATTGTATTCTTTCTCGGAAAGCAGGCTTTTCAATTCGACATACTCGGATGACCAATCGCTTTTGTCGCTGTCAAACGCTTCTGGAATGCCGCCCCAGCCGGAATAATGAGCAAGGATAGTCTGTTCTTCGGGAGTTGCAAACCTGCGTTCGCGCTCGATATTCAGCAGCGTTTTTATTGCGGCGATGTTATCCTGGTACTTTGCTTTCTTTCCGTGGGAGTAGGTAAAATCATCGGGGAAAGAGTAATTCTGCGCCTTTGGTGTCTGTTTGGGAACAACGGGTGTAAGCGGTTCTGTTGTTTCTTTTTCAGCAGTTTCGGCGGTTTCAGCAGCTTCAATAATAAAGCCGTTGTCTTTTAGCTGTTCGGAAATGCGGTCAATATCTATGTCGCGAATTCCCAGCTTTCCGCCATACTCGCCGCGTATCGGTATTGTTCCGAGAAGATTAGCGGCTTGTGTCGCCGTATCTTCATCGCCGACAAGCTCATAAAAGCTGCCTTTCTTGGTTACGGATAGTTTTTTCCCCTGGTTGGTATCTTTGGGCTGTGCGTTGCTTGATACAAGCTCAAACCCCTGCTTTTCAAGGTTTTGTTTCCATCGCCCATATATAGATCCTACCGCCTCCATGTCATTTTTATCCGTATTCTCAAAAGACAGGCTGAAATCACCGTCAATATCCGTAATGCGCCATACCTTGCCGTCCAAACGGATCAAATCGCCTACCTTCAGAATAGCGGGGGATACCCTCGGTTTGGGTTCGGGCTGTTCCGTGGGCTGCGGTTCATCGGTTATCGGCGCAAATGACATTCTCTCATTTGTTGTAATATATTCAAATGCGCTGTCAATGCTCTCAAATGTGTTGAGAACGCAGTTTTCATGTCTGCCCGAAAACCCATTTGAGGTGCCGGTGATGTTAAATTTACCCTCATTCGTTCTGACGAGCTTGAGGTCGGAAAGTTTGGGGCTGCTTGCGTCCGCAATAGGGTGATACCCGTCTATCTTAGTTTCGGCATTTGGATCGCGATATTCAAGCGGAATGATGTTCGCACCGTTCATCAGCGCGGCACAAGCAGCGGTACAAGGAGTTCGGCTGATAGGGTGTGCCTGCTTGAAATCATCAAGGATACGCTGTTCCTCGTCCGTAAGCTGTGAATGTTCCAAAAGAAACGGCACAAGAATATCAAGGTTCTGCTTATATCCTGCTCGTTCTTCTTCGGGGAGTTTCAGCGGATTGTTCTCATAGTAATACTCGCAGAATTGCTTTATGTGGTCAATGAGAGAACCGCCGCCGGAGCCTCTGCCGTCGCCTATATCAAATCTGCACTCATAGCCGATTGAGTCATCACCTATGACTGCCTTGATATAAAGGTTTGTCTTGTGATAGTATCCTACGGAAAGCGTTGGATCAATGCGCTCTATATGCTGCTTTTCATCAAGATACTCCAAAACAGCATTAGCAAGCGCAAAGGACACCTGTCCATTCATCTGCGTTACGACAAAATCGTGGAAAAGTGTGCTTTCGGTAAACCAATCGCTGTTATCCTCTTTATCTCCAAAGAAAATGGATACCTCATTATCGGGGAGAAATGTCCCTCTGCTACCCATTTCTTCGTAAATTGTCTTTAGAAATTCCGGCATGATAGGCGCGGTATCGTAGCCTACGCTTTCAAGGTGGCGGATTGCATAATCGCAGCGCCACTTTGCCGACTCAACAGAGCTTGCATTGTTCGGGTCAACGTATCTGTCGGCATTTCTCAGGGTATTGATACATTGTTCTGTGAAAAAAGCGGTTTCATCATCGGTGATATATCTGCCGCTGTCAATCAGCTCTGCGACAGCCCGCGCCGCGTCTTTCCATTCGAAATGGATAATAGCGGCGTCGGAGAGCTTAGCGATTATGCCTTGCTCTTTGTATTCAACATACTTAATATCACCCGACCCAGACCTCATGCCAACACCAAGAATCTCCTTTAGCTTATCGGCAAATTCGTTCGGGAAATCCTCATAGGCGTACTTAATGCGGTGTTTCTCAAAGGGACCGGTAATTCTATCGGTTTCCGTAAACAGCTGTTTCAGCACCGCAGCAGCGTCAAAACGCTCGGCAGCTTCCGTAATATCGGGCTTGTCCGAAAAAAGCGTGAGCTGTCCGTATTCCTCATCATCGGAAACAGAAAAGGCGGACTTTTCTTCTTCAGTAAAGTCCGCCTCGTCATATTCGGTTGTATCGGTTTCGCTTATGGGGTCATCATTGAGAGGGTGATATTTTTCATCTCCGCTATTGTCGCTGTTTCCCTCACTTTCGCTATCAGCCAGCTCACGCACGTCTGTATCGTTTCCCATGCCGCTGCCTGCGCCTGTGTGTATATCATCGTAAGCTGCGACTCGTGCGTCTGATAATCCTCGCTGAGCGTTGTCGCCGATTTCAGCGCGTTCAGCTTGTCCATTCTGCTGTCCTCGGCTTTCCTCGCTATCTGCTCCCAGATGGTTCTGTACAGCCCGCTCATGTTCACGCATTCCAGTGCCGCGCTGTCCATTTCCATCATCATGTCCATCGCCTTCAGCGCGAGAGGCGACATATTCGCCCGTCCGTAGCTGTTCAGCTTCGGAAACAGCATTCCGTTCTTCTCCTCGCAGGGTATCTCGCATACCTGATCCGCGAACGTTATCGTTCTGTTTATCTCGCTCATACTCCATACTCCTTATCTGCCTGTCGATCTCACGCAGAACATCCTGTGCGAGTGCAAGGCTCAAATTGCCTATCTCCATCATTGACACGTCATTGCGTATCTGTGAAACGATAGAGAATTCCTCCGTCATGTCCGCCTCGGAAATATTGCACCGCTTAAGGCATATCGTCCGTGCGGAACGGCAAATCAACTCCGCTATGCGAGGGTCATTTTGCATCTGCGGTGTTAATTTACCATTATAATTATATATCCTAATTATATTTTTGTCAATACTTTTCTGAATGTATTCGGAAAGGTTTGTGACATTTGCACCATTTTCTGCGTTGTATCTGGATATAATGCCGGAGGCATACTGCTCGTTCATCTTCCACTTAGGCAGAATGGGTCTGCCGTAGGTTTGCGAGATGTCAAACAGATATTTGGGGCTGGTATCGTTGATACCCGTGAATACTATCGTGGACAAAGAGCCTTTTTTTACATATCTGCCCATCTTGTTCCATTGTTCGTAGGTCGCTACCGCTGTTGCTTTAGGGTTCTGTTCCGTAAGCAGCATAGCCTCCGAAAATGAGCCAAACCGCCAGAACGAAGAAATCTGTTTCATCATACGCTCCCAGACGTCAGGCTTGCGGAGAGTAGGCAGCAGCTCTTGGTAGAATAATTCTACCTCGGTCAATCTCAACTTAGTTCACCTCCCAAAAAAGAGTACGGCTGAAATAAAAGAGCCAATAACTATCGCAGAGCTGATTATCTTAAAAGTTCGGATAAATGGTGTGTCTGATCTCATCATCTGTGTGCGCCTCCATAAATTCCGTAATTGCCGCCATAGTTATCTCCACACTTTCGTATTCGTCATAGCCGGCGAATGTTCTGGAACGAAAATCACCGGACAGATTGACTTTAGGCGGCACAACCGAGCCGTTCAGTACGTCATTCAAGCCCTGTGCGGACAAGGTGTTCTTGTCGGCGTATCTGCATATTCTGGCAGCTTTCAATTCTGTTATTTCGGTCTGATTACGGCTGAGTGCCTGAGCGAGATCGCGCTGCTGTTCGTTTGAGAGTTCACGGAGTTTTAAGGCAATATCTGCCGCAATGCAGCTCCCAACATACTCCATGAGTTCTGGGTTGAGGACGGACAATTCGGCAAGCCTGTTTACCTCACTCTCTGAAAGGTGGAAAAGCGCAATCAGTTTTTCGCGGGGTTCATAAAGCTGCAACGCTGTGAATGAACGAAACAGCTCGCCGAAAGTCATGCTGTCCGCACGGAACAGATTTGTTATTGCCGCGATCATCTTCTGCACCTCGTCGGTAAGGACTTCTCTGTTGCCTACCTTGCAGGGTATCTCGTCCCAGCGCAATATATCCTCTGCCGCCTTGAAACGATTGTAACCGGCGACGATTTCAAACTTTCCGGAATCAATGGGTACAACAAGAATAGGCTCCAGAAGGCTGTTTGCATACATATCCGACGCAAGTCCTTTAAGCTGCTCGTCCGCCATGTAACTTACCGGTAGGCGATTGTGTCCGAGGGTGATACGCTCGGCGGCTATCTGCTTTGAGGGCAGCGGAAAATATGTTTTCAGCACGTTGGCAACATACTCGTTTACCTGCTCGGCAGACATATACGGAGATGTCACGATAGGCTGTTCGCTGCCTGTTCCTCCGGCTACAATCTCGCTTGCTCTCTCGGCGGACACCTCAAGGGTGTGCATTTCCTCATCAAAAGCGGTTTCGGAGGGGACAACCGTTTGAATGGGAAGGACTGCCGCAGTGGGAACAGGTGCGTTCTCACTTTTCTGTGCATTTATGTACACATCTTTATTTCTGAAAGAAAAAGCCATTAAAAACCTCCGTTAGTTGAATTGCCGCGTGTATTGCCCCGTATCGTTCGTAACGCAGAAAGGCGGATGTTCCGGTTCATCTTCGGGTTGTCGGTACTTAGCGCGTATGTCTGCTAAAATTCCGTCAATGTCGATTGATGATGTCTGAGTATCATAGTCGGAGTAAAATGCGTTAATCCGGTTTTCCGGATTGTATCTGTCATACTCCTGGGAATAACTGCCGCTGAAAAGGATAGCACGAATATACGCTTTGGGGTTCGCCGCCTTTCGTTTCCGTGCGGAATTGGCGGTGTTCATCACGTCATCATAGGTTATTGCAGCAAAACGCTTGTGCAGCTCGTCCTTTGGAATAACACGCCCGGATATGCGGACAGAATTAGCGTTCCGGCAGGTGGTTATTATTTCAACAACCATATCGACAAACCTATCGTCAAGTTTCTGTTTGAGTTCGTCTGCATTTATCTGCTGCTCAACCTCCGCGGTAGAAACAAAGCTGTCTATACAGTTATTTCTTTTTTCAGTATCTATATCTTTTCTGTCATCGACAGATTTGATAAATACAATATTTTTTTCAACAGTATTTGATTGTGTGCGGTTTTCCGTATGCGGAGCTTCCGTATTAGGAAAATCGCATTTCGGAGCAGCAGAAGAAACAGCTTTTTCTTTCTTGGCGGCAAGTTTATACTCTGTCTGCTCGCCCTCAAGCATGGTGTAGGGTAATTCATAAACGGTGTATTCCACTCCGAAAAATCTGCCTTTCTCGTCCCTCAGTTTTCGACGCTTTAGGTATTTATGTTCCTCAAGCTCGTCCATCGCGCTGCGTATAGCGCATATACCGTCCTTCATAAAGCTGGAAATGCCCTTGATGGTTATGTTGTATCCGTCGGGCAAAGCAAGCATTGTGGAAAGCACATTCTTGCTCTTTCCCGACATTTGAGGCTCGTTGAACAGGCAGTAGTTGGATATGACCATATACTGCCGTTCGTGTTTAATGCGAATAATCTGGTCGTTTGACTTGTTCACGGCGCTGCACCTCCTATATATCCCACTTTTTGAGATTTACAAAGATGTAGCCGCATCTGTCGGCAGGTACGATAAATCTCTTTCCGATAAGACCGTCAATACCGCAGCGGAAATCGTCCTTTACCTCGTTTTTGTAGGTCGTAAGCGGAATGGTCGCGTCAAATTCGCGGAGCATAAGTTCAAGGTATGTACCCATTTCTGTCGCTGTAAGCGCTTTCAGCTTACCGGAAAGCACAAGCTCTCTGACAATATGGTTTCTGCGCTCGCTGTCGGCTGTGACTATCCCGCCCTGTCGTATAACGATTGGCATATCTGAATTTGCTCTCATGTAATACCTCCTGCTGAAAACAAAAATAGGCTCCCGTTTTCTGTCGGGAGCCGGTAGTGTATGGTCCAGCCTGCCGGAGTTGCACCTGCATATACTATCGGCCGGAAATGTGGGCGCATAGATGGGAGAATATGCGCCCGTTGGAAAGATGGGGTATATCACGGCTCTATGAACCGGTGATGTCCATTAGGAATCGCATAAATAGGCTTAACAGCGAAAAGCCGGCAAACAGGCTGATAAGAAATAGTATCTTGCGGTTAAGTGCCTTGTGCTGTGCCTCGTTCATTTTAGGCGTTTCCTGTTCCTCAATCTTTATTTCGGCGGAAAACAGCCCTTTGCTGTCTTTTTCGCTCAATACGGCGACGCTCCTTTCTCCAACTGCTTGAATTCATCGTTCTGCCTGCGGGTGTCAAGCCATTCGGCAATAATATCATCACGCTGAAGGCAATAGCAGAAATACTCGCCGAGTTCGTCCTTGTCTATTTCTCCGATTGTCTGACTGACCTCATCGCGAGAAAAGGATACAACATAATTTTCCTCGTCCTCTGTATACTGTTCAGCAGCGGGAACAGCAGAATTTTCATCAGCAGGGGTCGGGGCAGGCGGTGTATCCTGCGGCTTGTCCTCGGATGGAGTATCGGACGAGGTTTCTTCGGGCGGCTGCTCCTCACATGATGTTTCTTTTTCGGAAACAGACCTTGTTTTCTGCTCTGCCGGACCTGCACCCTTCTTTGGTTTCTTATCAAATACTATTTCGTTAAGCGTTTCTTCGTCAAGTCCGTATCTGTCCTGCTCGGCTATCTGCCTTGCATAGTCCTCGTTCATTTCAAAAGATGGATTATCTGCAAGCCATTCTGCAAGGACAGCCTGATTGCCCTCGGATAGTCCCACAAATATCTCTGCGGTGCGGAGCGATAATCGTCCCTCGTCAAGCAGATCAAGCAGCGCGTCGGATAAACTGGCGCATTTCAGATATTTTGAGATCGTCTTTCGGTTGAGATTGTACTGTTCCGCTATCTTTTTCTGAACGCCGTAGCCTTTACCCTCGATTTCAGACAACACCTCATACTGCGCCCTATAAGCTCTGATTAGTTCGGACGGGGAAAGAGCCTGCCGCTGACAGAGGTTTGTATCCAGCATCATCAGCTTTGCGTGTATCTCGTCCGTGTCCTTAACTACTGCCGTTATATCTGTCCAGCCGATCATTCGGCAGGCTCGCGCACGGTTATGACCTGCGATAATTCGGTATTTATCGCCCTCCGGTCTGACGATAATGGGCGTAAGCAGACCATTTGTACTGATAGACGCTGCAAGAGTACGCAGCGCGTCATCCGAATATGGTTTGAACGGCTGATTATCCCATTCAAGGAGCTTGTCAAGCGGTATGAGCTTTTCGCTTTTCTCCGAAAGAAAACCTTCGCTGTTCAGCTTACCGCTGTTTGCGCTTGGTTCCAGATTAAACGCCATTTGGTGCAGCCTCCTTATTAAGTATTTCCTGTGCAAGCTGCCTGTACTGATCGCCGATAGTAGAGCTTTTCTTTGACACAAGAGATATTCTCTCGGCAGTGCTGTTGGCAGCTTCAATACGGCGGCTTATCTTCGTTCCGAAAACAAGGTCGTTATACCGGTTGTTCAGCACCTTGTCTATTTCCTTCGACATAGCTGTGCGCTCGGTCATGGTTTCAAGTATGCCGAAAATACGGAGTTTCGGATTGATGTTCTCCTTTACGAGATTGAATATATCCTCAAACTGCACTATGCCATTGAGTGCGAATTTCTGCATTTGCACGGGAATAATCACCCCGTCAGCAACAGCAAGCGCATTGGTGAGAAGAATACCGAGTGATGGCAGACAATCAATCAGAATGTAATCGAATTTGTCAATTTCCTCATCGGTGACGATAGCATGACGGAGTACCTGTTCGCGGCACATTGTTTGAGCGAGGAAAAGGTCTGCTGTCGCAAGGGTAATATCTGCGGGGACATAGTAGATATTCTCCGCTTCGTTGAACACGATACAGTTTGACAGACGGCAAGTGCCTTTCATTACGTCGGCAACGGTATGACTATTGTTGTCAAAGTCATAGCCGAGATAGTCGCTCAAATTTCCCTGCGGGTCGATGTCAATACAGAGAACCTTATTGCCGAGTTCTGCAAGTGCCGCGGCAAGATTGACCACGGTAACGGTTTTTCCAACGCCGCCTTTCTGATTGGCAACAGCGATAATCGTAGGTTTCTTTCCTTCCATTATCAGAACACCTCCACCAGCTTGTCAATCACCTCGACGAGGGGATCCTTACTTTCGCATAACGGAGATACCGCAAGGAGTACACTTATGAGAGCGTTATCTCTCTTGATAAGCTCGCCCTGCGTCTTGATGAGTTCTCTCTGCAAGTCGATAATTCTGCGCTGTTCCTCGACGGTGTCCACAAGGTCGGCAGCTACCTCGGTTAAAGCAATGCAGCTTTCAAGGAATATCTGTTCTGCCTCTGCCTGGTTGTTCTTGTCCTGCGTGTTCATAATAGCCTCCCATATTATAAAAGTGCAATCCTTTTTATGAGAATCGGCAGACCGCTAAAAAGGAGTAAAAAACGGTCTGCCGATTTATATATGTAAAAGCCTTTCGGCTATTTACCGTATTGGTGGGCAGACGGAAAACTGCCCACCGTAGTAGGAGGTATCTAATCCCCGGAGCGGGGGGATTATCAAAAGTTGTATATAAAAAAGGCAGGTGTTTGCCTGCCTTTGTGGTATTCAGATTTAGTGGGTTAAAACATTTCCTCCAGTATGGAGTCACCTTGCGATTTCATTTCCTCAGTAAGATGCTGATATATCTGCAATGTTACCTGAATGTTTTTATGTCCGAGCCTCTCTTGAACATATTTCGGCTTGGCTCCTGCTGTGAGTAACATACTGCAATGTGTGTGCCTTAATGAATGGAAATCAAACTTAATGTTCAAGTCGCTATTTATAATGTGAGATGTGTGCTGCATAATTCTCGGCTGTGTGAAATCTCCGCTCTCCCTGATGCAGAGAAGATGTACTTCCTCTCCATCACCAACGGTATTCAGCCTTCCGGATTGAGTTCTGAAGTTGTGAACATAGAGTTCGTCATAATAGTCTTGGGCTTTGCGTTGACGCTCTCTTTCTCTTTTCAGTAGTTCACAGAGTTCGGAATCTATTGTGATTGTTCTACAGCTATCGTATTTCGGTTTTGAAAAGTACCAATAGCTGCCGTCCTCCGGATTGTCCTTGTTCTTGTCTTTCCATTGAACCTGGCGCTTGATTTCGATGGTTTTCTTGTCAAGGTCAATATCTTCCCAGCATATTCCAAATGCCTCTCCTAAACGGAGTCCGCATTTGTAACCAAGCATAAGGGGAATATGGGCTGTTGACCGCTCCGGAAAGCGTTCAAAAATCCGTTGCATATCTTCCTTTTCAATAAAAACGTGCGGGTTTGACCTCGTTGGAATATGCGGCTCAACTCTCGGAGAGGGTAACTTAACAAAATTCATTGGGTTTGAGATTATGTAGTGCATTGGTTCAATAGCATAATTAAGAGAGCTTGATAGAATTGCCTTTATATTAATCAAGGTATTTCTGCTATATCCATTGTCAAATAAATCATTGATGAATTTTTGAAGAATAGATGCAGTGAGATTTTTTACCTTGTAATTGCCTAATCTGGGGATAATATAGGAATTGATTTTCTTCCTGTATCCTGCAAGGGTGTTTGGCTTTATGCTTGTCTGAATGTTCTCGAGCCATTCGTTCAAATAATCGGCAACGCCTATCTCCGAGATAGTAATGGTTTGACCTGTCGAATTGAACGCATTGAATGCAGCCGTGCCTTGTTCAAGTGCTTCCTTTTTGGTTTTGAAACCACATTTTTGAGCAAACTTGCGTTTCCCGTTCTCGGATGCAATCTCAAAACGATACACCCAATTACAACCCCTTTTATAAACTCGCAATTCAGGCATCTTTTTTCCTCCTTCAATTTATTTGGTATAGAATTATTATACCATAACAAAAAGAAAAAGTCAATAGAAATCCCATTGTAATCCCGTTTGTTTAGTGTCGCAATAACCATCTGGTGTCTTTTACGAAACCGCATAAATGGTTTCATTTTGGTTTCGTTAGCACAAATAAATATTTAGTGTAACAGGAAACCCCATAATGTTAGTAGGTGCAAATAAATTATGTGCCATTCTCGGCAAACCCCTTTATAAAGCCAAAAAGTCGGGGTCTATAAGTTACAAGAGAGGTTATTTGATTATGGTTTGATGAGCATATATTTCGTGGGCAACAACCCCATGGTTGGCGCTACTGTTGCTTGTGCGGTTGCTGTTGAGGAAAGTTTCAAGAAGTAAGGTTTTTTGTTGCCCACCCCCTGCAAGAATGGCTTAACAGAGCCAAACTTTGAGGCAAGTTGCAAGTGGGTAACACCACAAAATCATACGAGTTTTACCGCCCTTTCGGATTTCCGGGAGGGCGGGTTTATTGTATAACGAAAACAGTAATCGGAGAACTGTATTATTCTCCGATCTTCGAATCCAAGTCGGTTTTCCCGACCGACGACAGCCTGTTCAAGATGCTCTATCTTGCCATGTTGGACATCACCAAAAAGTGGACTGGACGACGGCAGGATTGGGGGCAGATTTACCAGCAGCTCGCGCTATACTACGGCGACCGCATACCCGATTGACCGCCGCGCCGGAACTGCTGTTTTCGTTACGGGCTACGCCCGAAACGAAAACAGCAGTTCCTATTGACAACTTAATTGATTTGTGTTACTATGAATAAGCTCCGAATGCACTTAAATGCACCCGGAGCTTACAGATTTCGCTTAATGCACATTTGTGGTTTACACGGATTTTGGGATAGAGCCCGACCGCCTTATATTTGTGTCTTATTGGTGTGTCTTGCTTGTGTATTGTTTCCCAAACTATTCTGCGGTTATTCCAGTAACTCATAAAATAGCGCCAAATCATAAACTTCAGCTGCTCGATAGTGTAGTCCTCGCTTTTTAAGCCGCGGCTGTAAAACAATTCCCACTTCATTCTTGCCCACATACTTTCGCATCTGGCATTATCATGACATCTGCCGCTAGCGCTGTTCATGCTTTGTTTCAGACCGGCAAGCTTCAGCTCTTGTCGAAACAATTAGCTTGTGTATTGGCTTCCACGGTCGGAATGAAGGATCGCTCCCGAAAGCTCAGGGTAAGCTATGACCGCATTATCAACCGTCTGAATACACAATTCAGCCCGCATATTATCGTCCATTGCAAGGGAAACGCTGATTAAAACAAAATCGCCACGCTCAAACCCGCATACTCACGCGGCTGATTTTGTTACGCTTCGCTTTAATAAGCGTATCCCTAGTCCCAGAACGCTTGCATCAAAGCAGTCATAAATCGCAGACACATACAACTTGCCATTTTTAGCCTTAAGTTCTGTTATGTCAGTAACGCACTTCTCGCAGGGTTTATCCGGGCAAAAATCCCGTTTCAGCAAGTTGTCCGATTTTCGGGCTTCTTTATCTGCTTTAGTTATTCCGCTGGGCTTTCGGTTTGGTTTGTGTGGGATCCCAATATCCCTCATCACCTAATAAACTGTGCTTTCACTTGGTATATCTGCGTCCAGGTATTTCAGCGTAAGCGCTTGGTGTTCTCCTTGTTGAGCCGCTTGACCTCGCTGCGCAGCTGGCGTACTTACTCGGCAAGGCTCATGACGTTTTCCGGCGTTCTTTCGTCCATGTGCAGTT
>CAMAGG010000051.1 GCA_945833805.1 uncultured Clostridia bacterium
ATAGATACTACATAAAGGCAACAGCGGCTCTCTATGACGCGCAGGGCGGCTCTGACGAGGTCATGAGCGCCACTGCCTACGCCCGGGAACCGGAAGCCAAGAAAGGCATGGACGATTCTCAGATAACCGGCACAGCGTCCTCCTACGCCCGGAAATACGCTCTGAACGGGCTGTTCTGCATTGATGATACCAAAGACCCAGACACCGCAGACAACACTTCTTCCGGCAAAAAGACCGCCGCAAAAGCCGCGCCGAAGCCTGAGCCGGAATACAAATGCGCAGAGTGCGGCGCTCCGTTCAAAGAGTTCGCCAGCGGCAGTCAGCACTGGACTGCAAAACAGGTGTATGAGATAAGCCTTAACAAGTGCGGCGGCAAGAGGGCGCTGTGCAAGTCCTGTCGTGAAAAGGCAGGTTTGCAGTGATTTGCAGTAGTACGCATTCAATAATCAAGGAGGGCGAAATGGATAACCCCGCGATCATTGACCGCCCGGAGCTGTTCTATCTCAACACAGAAGCGGAGGTCAAAGAGGTATACGAAAAAGGAACTTGCCGCAGTACAGTGCGCATAATCACGCTTTCCGATGTGAACGACCTGCTGCTCGACACCGGCGCGAACGCGCTTGTAGAGGTTCGTGTCAGGGCTGCCGGAAAGCGGTTCGTATACCGTGAAGAAAACGGAATATGGCGCTGGGAAATGCGCTGAACAGGAGGTACTTATGTACAACAAGATAATCTTAATGGGTCGCATAGTCGCAGACCCTGAACTGAAAACCACCCCGCAGGGAGTGAACGTCTGCTCGTTCAGAATCGCGGTTGACCGCCGCTTCCAGAAGCAGGGCGAGGAGAAGAAGTCGGACTTCTTCAACATAGTCGCATGGCGGCAGCAGGGCGAATTCGTGCAGAAATATTTCGGCAAGGGTCGCATGATACTTGTCGAGGGTGAAATGACTACCCGCCCTTACACCGACAAAAACGGCAGTCAGGCGACATGGTATGAGGTAGTCGCCGACCGCGTTTCATTCACCGGAGAAAAGGCGCAGGGCGGTTCAAATGTCGCCGCGGGAACGCCTCCTGTTCCCTCCGCGCCGGATAATTCGGCGGCGGCAAGCGATGATGATTACCCGTTCTGAGAAAGGAGAAATTGATATGGCTAAGTTTAAGATAGGTGACAAGGTTCGTGTTCGCAAGGATTTAAAAGTCGGCATAGTTTATGGCTGTAATAACGCTACTCCGCACATGGTAGAACTTTACGGTCAAGTTGTTACAATCACCAAGTGCATAAGCAATGGAAGACATTCGCAATACCATATAGCAGAAGATAAACGCGGATATTATTGGACAAATGAAATGTTTGAGCCTATCCAGCCCGAGGAAATCACCATCACCCGCTACGGCAACAAGGTGGTCGCAAAATACGGTAAAAAGGTCGGCGTAGCCAAGTGCAGCCCCGATGATACATTCGACTTTGCTGTCGGTGCGAAGCTGGCGTTCAGCAGGCTGATGGGCGATCCAGAGGACAAGCCCGAACCGAAACAGAAATTTAAAAGGTGGGATTTTGTCCGTGTTATTGGCGGCGAAGGCAGGACACATAATTTCAGTCTTGGTTCAATTGTGCAAATAGCCGGTTTCGCTGGTTCCAACACGACTTTGTGTTATGGGTTAGTAAAAGGGATAATCCCGAATGGTTATAGGTTTGATACACAAATCGTCCATATATTCGACCTCGAACCCCTCCCGGAGAACACCCATGCCGATTGACAAGAAAACCTTCCTCAAAGCAGTAACTATCCTCTACGACACCCGGGAGCAGAAGAACCAGCACATTCTCACCGCCCTCTCGGAAATGGGAGTGCAGGCGCAGGAACGCAAGCTGGACTACGGCGACTACTCATTCACGGCGGACGGACGCGACTTCTCCCTGTCCTGCGTGATTGAGCGCAAGGCGAATGTGGACGAGCTTTACAACAACATCATGTCTGACCGGGGACGGCTTGAAAAGGAGCTTTACGCGGCTTCACAGTGCGCGAAGCAGCTCACCCTGATAGTCGAGAATATCGGCAGCTGGGAGGAGCTGCGGAGCTACCGCGTTCCGGATTGGCAGATGAAAGCGAACCCGCAGCGGATAAAAGAGGACATCGGCGCGCCGGTGTATTCCACGCTTAAAAGCTGGCAGAGTGGAAACCGCTACCGCTTCTCGGTGGAATTCGTCCCGGACAAGGCGCAGACCGCCGCAAAAATACTGGAAATATTCTACTATTACTGGCGGACATACAAGGAAATGACGGGGGTGAGAAAGAGTGGATAAAAATGAAGCGGAAGCCCTCTGCAAAGCCTCCGGCGCGTCCGGGGAAACCGCCGGCGCACTTGCGGAATTATTCCCCAAGAGCCTTGAGGAATACACAAAAGAGGACTTCCTCGACAGCGACAAGCCGTATGAGTACATTTATCTCTACAAGGATAACAAATTCATGCAGCAGAAGCTGATAACCAAGATGTCCGAGCAGGCTAAAAAGGTCGGCGTGAGGAACTTCCCGACCTTGTACAAGGCATTTGTGGCGGGTCAGAAAGACGGCTCTCCGAATGACGTGAGCAACTACACGGATTTCCCCGCTCAGCCGCTGGCGCTCCCTTGCGGGAAGTGGGAATGCGACTTCTCCGGTGTGCGCACGCTGAATGAATACGGCGGCGTGAACTGGGCTTGCCCGCACCCGATAATGCCGGTGGAACGGCTCAACAACATCGACACCGGAATTGAGAAAGTCCGGATAGCTTTCCGGCGGGAAAAGGGCTGGCGCACCATAATCGTGGAGCGCAAGACTATTTCCACCACCAACAAGATAACCGAGCTTGCGGACTACGGCATTGCTGTCACAAGCGAAACCGCCCGCAATCTCGTCAACTATTTCTATGACGTTGAGCAGGCTTCCGGCGACCTGATACCTACCCGCGAATGCGTGACACATCTCGGGTGGATAGATAGGGGCGAGGGCGCAGAGTTTGTACCCTATGTGGAAGATATTGTGTTTGACGGAGAAGCCGACTACAAGAAGCGGTATGCGGCGATATCCCAGAAAGGCAAATTCGACGAATGGCTGGACTTTATCGACCGGAATATCCGGCGAAATCCGGAGATAATCGCGCGGATAACCTTTGCGGCAAGCCTTGCTTCGGTGTTAGTCAAGCCGCTGTTCTGCAACTGTTTCTGGCTTCATTTGTGGGGCGAAAGCGAGAGCGCGAAAACGGTGCTGATGATGTGCGCCGCCTCTGTCTGGGGTAATCCTACGATATCGCAGTACATCACAACATTCAACTCAACATACGTCGGCAACGAAAAGGGCGCGGCATTCTGCGGTTCTATGCCGTATATGCTGGACGAATTGCAGATAGTCGATAAAAAGGACATGGACGCGCTGATTTATATGCTGACCGAGGGCGCGGGGCGTTCAAGGGGCAATAAAAACGGCGGTCTTGACCTCGTTCCCCACTGGAAGAACTGCACGATATCCACCGGCGAGAAGCCGATAAATTCCGGCAGGAGCAACGGCGGCGCGGTGAACCGTGTGCTGGAATGCGAATGCAAGAGCAAGTTCTTTGAACAGCCGCGAAAGGTGGCTTCGTTCGTGCAGCAGAACTACGGATTTTTCGGCAAGCTGTTTGTGGCGAACCTCCAGAAAGAGGGCGTTATGAAGCACGCAGAACAGCTTCTGGAGAAGTACACGGAGGAGCTTACAAGCCGAAAAATCACACAGAAACAGGCGCAGTCCGCGGCGCTGATACTCACGGCGGACGCGTTGGCGGTGGAGCTTGCCTTTGACGAGGAAACACAGCTCACCGTTGACGAAATAGCGGACTTCCTCAAGACAAAGGACGAGGTTTCCGCGAACCCCCGCGCGTATGAGTACGTCTGCGAGCAGGTGGCTTCAAATCAAATGCACTTTATTGCCGGCGACAAACCGATTGACCTCTGGGGCGCTCTGGACAACTGCGGCGGGGTGTATATCATTAAGTCGGTGTTTACGCGTATCTGCGACGAGGGCGGGTTCAATGCCGTGCCGCTGCTGTCGTGGCTGAACGACCGGGGGCTTATCGAGCGAAACGGCAAGAATATGACCGTCCCGAAGCGCATAGGTGGAGTTCTGACCCGGTGCGTTCATCTTACAATGAGCGAACAGGAACCGGAAGAATATCCGGAGTTTTAACCATATATTGCCAAAATGTTACGACTGTTACGACCAAAAACATATACGCCTTATAAGAAAATAAAAATTTGCGCAGAGTAAAAAAATATTCTCTCTATAAGGAAATTGCAAAATCAGTCGTTCAGTCGTAACACCACGCGCAAAGCGTTTATTCATGCGGGTTTAGCTGTTACGACCGAGGTAGTAACAAAGTCGTACAGTAGTAACATAATCGTGCAGATAAATGCAGTTTCTTTAGGCTTATAATAATTCTGAATAACTAACGAGGTGATATTTTGACAGCAGATGAAATCTACGAGCTTGCACGGAAACGTCAGCCTGCTCCGGATAACATGACCTTACCGGAACAGCTTCTCTACACCACCGCCCGGAATATTTACAAATCCTACTCGGACGGAATAATCACGCTGGAACAGGCGAAGCAGGAAAAGCTCCAGTCAATACGCAATTTCGATAACCTGAGCCGGAAATACGAAATCTACGACGACCACGCCCGGCGCAGAGTGAAGATATCTCAGCTTCTCACAGAAGCGGACAAGAACGGCTGCGATATATGCAGGAGAGTTTCGAGAGTGTTTGACGGCAGAGAGTCTGTGTTCGATACGTCCGATAAAACTCACGGCGTTCTGGTTGAGATAATCCGTCAGGCGAAGCGGGAATACTCGCAGGGTTACACCGACCGCACCGAAGATGATTATATCGCACAGGCGGTTATGGACGCGGGGTTTTATGAGAGGGTGGAGGTGAAGGAATGAGCAGCATTGAATTGAAGCCGTGTCCGTTTTGCGGCGGAAAAGGCTGTATGAACCAAGAAAAAGACCGTATTTGCAGCTATGTCAAATGCATTAACTGCGGCGCAGAAAGCGGATTAGTCAAAGTATCAGCGGAGTATTGTTCCGATGAAAGAGCCGCTGAAAAATGGAACAGTCGTTATGAGGAGGTCTGAAAATGCGTGAGATTTTATTCAGAGGTAAGCGGACGGACAACGGAGAGTGGGAAACAGGCTCTCTTGTAATCATCAGAGATGGTTGCAGTGACAAAGAAGTTTTTATAGCCGACAAAATGACAGGCTATCATACCCCTGTTATCCCCGAAACCGTCTGCCAGTTCACCGGGCTTTACGACAAGAACGGCAGGAAGATTTTTGAGGGGGACATCTTGCACATAGCCAAAATTGCCGATGGGTTTGACGGATATTATCAGCCCCCACTTGATTACACTGTGAACGTAGTCGTGAAATGGGATTTGTGCGCATGGATGTGGGAAACGCTTTGTGACGATAAGAGGTATATCACTTTCCCAGATGCTTGGTGTTATTATGAGTGCGAGATCATCGGCAACATCTACGACAACCCAGAATTGCTGGAGGTGAAGAAATGAAGAAAGTAACCCTATCAGTTACATTAAACGCGCAGGACGATTTTATAACCGGAGGGGTGACAATGGATAAGCCACATTGTAAATGCTGCAAGCACTGTGACAAATCTTGCTGTAATGATGAATTTCAATGGCGGTGTACTCATTTGCGCAAATGGGTGTCGCCTAATCAAAACTGTAAGGGATTTAGCGCGGGAGAACACAAGAAAGGTGGGAGTGAAAATGGCTGAATACATAGATAAGAGCGCGGAAGTTTACAGTGGTTATTTGACAGACTGGTACATCAATTCCGTTGCGGAATACGACGACGAAAAGCTAAATGAACCGCGCTGGACAGAAAAACACATTGAGGAACTAACGAACGACTTTATCGTTATCCCAAAGGATACGCCAACTGCCGACGTCGCGCCGGTGGTGCATGGGCGGTGGGTATACGGCGAGTTTGATATTCCTCATTGTTCGGAATGCGGAAATGACGTTATGCCAAACATGATTTCACCGTACTGCCCCAACTGCGGGGCTAAGATGGACGAGGAGGTGAAATAGAATGGCTGAAATAAAGTTACCGACCATGTCATACAAAGAAATCGGTGAAAAGGGGGCTAGATATGCCTTAGATGAAGTTGAGTATAACGGTTTGACGATACGGCAGTGGGCTGATAAAATCACGGGCGGAGAGTATGCACCGGTGGTACATGCTTATTGGAAAGACCGTACTGGGCAAGACCCGTATTGTTCCAATTGCGGCTTTAGCTACGAGCGTGAACAAGGAGGAAGTGCCCAGATAACAGATTATTGTGGCAACTGCGGCGCTAAGATGGACGAAGGTAAGGGTGATTTTATTGAATGATAGTCAACATTTCGTAACGTTAATAGGATATCTTACAATCATTGTTATAATAATTGGCGTTTTAATATTACTTATTGAATTGGTTAAATTCGGATTAGAAAATCTTAAACGCATATACAGGTACAAGCACCGTTTCGATAAGAAACCCACAGCAAAATGTTATTGTATTGATTGTAAATATCATAATAACCTTGCAGGAGATTGTTTTGGATTTGACCGATATCATCACACGGCTGATAATTGGTTCTGTTGGAAAGCAAGTCCACGCAAAGATGAGATTCTCAATAATAGTGCAAACGAGGAGGAGCATAATGGCTGAATACATAGAACGCGAACGCATAAGAAAGGCGCTTGTGAATGTATGTTTGATGGATCAGAACTGTCCAATGTTTATTGCGGCGAAAATCGACCAGATGATTGATTGTGAACCTGCCGCCAACGTCGCACAGGTGGTGCATGGACATTGGATAAAGCAAAGTGTCGGCGAAGAAGCAAAATGTTCGCATTGCTTAAAAAGTTATCAGACATTTTCTGATGAGTTCTTTTATCACGGGGCATTTGAGGACTTTTGCGAAGAAAATCGATTTTGTAGAAAATGCGGCGCTAAAATGGACGAGGAGGGTTGACAAATGAAGTATTTGCCGAATGGACAGCAGGTGTACACGGACAGCACCATGAAAAGCTGGACGAAAGAAGAGCTTGTGAAATACGTCCGTATGTGTGAACGAAATATCACAGCCCTTGCGGAACGGGTGGAAAACCAAGCAAAACTGCTTAAAGAAAATACGCATGCTAACTCTGCGTCAAAGATACAAAGCCATTGGAGAACAATCGGAAATATCAGTGGTTTTGTGGCATGCGATAAATGCGGATATTGGTGCGGCACTAAATCAAAGTATTGTCCCGATTGTGGGGCGGAGATGGACGAGGAGGAACACAACAATGTATGACGTAACAATTACAAACTGCGAAACGCTGGTAATTACCCGAAAACGCGTTAAAAATCCGCTTGAAGCACTGTCTGGTATAGAGTGGGTGGAGCTGCACGGACAACACGAAGTCAAGGAGCAGTTTGATTTCAGAATCACGACCAAGACAGGCGAAATAATTCATATCAAAGTGAGGGAAACGCATGACCGCTAAAGAATACCTATCCCGCTACCGTTTCCTCAACGACGGCATAAACGCGAAGCTTATGCAGGTCGAGGAACTCCGCAGCAAGGCGCAGACCGTAAGCGGCGGGAACTCCACCGGGGCGCACAGCTCCCAGCCGTATGACCGTATCGGCGAAATTACCGCGAAAATAGTTGACCTCGAACGCGAAATAAACGAGGAGATAGACCGCCTTGTGGATATTCAGCGGGAGATACGGGAAGCTATTGCCGCAGTGACGGAGGAACGTCTGCGCACGCTGCTGGAATACAAGTACCTCAACTGCATGACGCTTGAGGAGATCGCGGTACGCATGGATTACAGCTACCCGCAGATATGCCGGCTTCACGGGCGTGCGCTCCAGCAGGTAAAGATGATATAGAATGATAGCTGAAAATGTGCTATACTAGTATTGTGAAAATATATCGAAAGCACTCCAGACGGGGTGCTTTTCTTTTTGCAGGAGGTGATTTCCATGACCGAAAAGCAGAAGCGTTTCTGCGACGAATATCTGATAGACCTTAACGGCACGCGAGCCTACAAAGCCGCCTATCCGTCCGTGAAGTCCGACAAGACCGCCGGAGTAAACGCCGCGCGGCTGCTAGGAAATGCTAGTGTTCGCGCCTACCTTGACGCGGAGCTTGAAAAGCTGCACAACGCCAAGACCGCCGACGTGCAGGAGGTCATGGAGTACCTCACCGCCGTGCTGCGCGGGGAAAGCTCCGCTTCTGTCGTTGTTGTCGAGGGAGTAGGCGACGGCTGCTCCGAAGCCCGGACTATCACGAAGCCGCCCGACGAGAAAGAGCGCTTGAAAGCCGCTGAACTGCTAGGTAAGCGGTTCGGGTTGTTCACCGACAAGGTGAACGTCAGCGGCGGTGGTGTAGTCCAGATAGTGGACGATATTCCGAATGAGTAATCTCACCGACATTATCGCGCCCGCGTTCTACACTGTTCATCGGGACATAGCCGCCGGAAAACACACCCACTACTGGCTTAAAGGCGGCAGAGGTTCGACAAAATCTTCGTTTGTATCGGTAGAAATTCCCCTCGGCATAATGAAGCACCCGGACGCGAACGCCGTAGTTATCCGCAAGGTCGGGCTGTACCTCAAAGACAGCGTATACGAGCAGCTTCTCTGGGCGATAGAACGGCTGGGGGTATCTCATCTATGGCAGGCAAAATTATCGCCGCTGGAGCTTGTCTACACGCCTACCGGGCAGCGCATTATCTTCCGCGGCGCGGACAAGCCGAAGAAACTTAAATCAACCAAAGTCCGCAAGGGCTATATCCGCTATGTCTGGTATGAGGAAGCGGACGAGTTCGCCGGCGAGGAAGAAATACGCGTCATAAATCAGTCGCTTCTGCGCGGCGGCAGGGAGTTCACGGTGTTCTACACCTACAACCCGCCAAAATCCCAGCGCAACTGGATAAACGCGGCGGTCACTGTTCCGGCGGAGGATAAGCTGGTACATCACAGCGACTATCGCAGTGTGCCGGAGGAGTGGCTGGGCGAACAGTTCTTCCTTGAAGCGGAGCATTTGCGGCTGACTAATCCCACGGCTTACGAGCATGAGTACCTCGGCAAAGTCACCGGCACCGGCGGCGAGGTGTTCGCGAACCTCACGGTGCGGACTATCTCCCCGGAGGAACGGCAGGGCTTTTCGCATATCCGGCGCGGTCTGGACTGGGGCTATGCCGCAGACCCGACCGCCTATATCGTGTGCGCTCTGGAGCGTAAGCGGTTGTACATTTACGGCGAGATTTACCGCTACGGCGTGAAGTTCGACCCTCTCGCCGAAGCAATAAAAGCCGAAAACACCGACAACCGCCCGATATCCGCCGACAGCGCAGAACCTCGAAGCAATGACGAACTGAAATCCCGCGGATTGCGTATTTATCCGGTGAAAAAGGGCGCGGGCTCTGTCGAACACGGCTTGATATGGCTGCAAAACCTTGACGAGATAGTCATTGACCCGGCGGACTGCCCGAACGCCAAGCGGGAATTCAGCGGCTACGAGCGCACTCCGGACAGAAACGGCGGCTTCCGGGACGATTTCCCGGACAAGGACAACCACACGATAGACGCGGTTCGGTACGCGCTGGAAACCGATATCGGCAAAAAGAAGCCGAAAACCATTGACCGAAAGGAGCTTGGTATCTATTGATAAAGCCATTCACGATAAGCGAGGGAACGGAACTCACCCCCGCCCTTGCGTGTAAGTACATAAATGAACACAAAACCCGCACCTGCGAGCGCTGCGACAAGCTGGAGCGCTACTACGAGGGAGAACACGATATTCTCAACCGCAACAAGCGCAATGTGCTGGCGAATAATAAGCTGGTGTGCAATCATGCGCGGTACATAAGCGATACGGCGGTAGGCTATTTTGCAGGAAACCCAGTGAAATACAGCTCCGGGCAGGAGTTAGAGCCGCTTCTCGACCTGCTGAAAGCTGCGGACAGCGATACACAGGATATTGACCTCGCCCAGAAAGCAAGCATTTTCGGCGTTGCGTATGAGTTTATCTACATCAGCGCGGACGGAAAGCCCCGGCTTTACTCTCCCGACCCGCGGCAGGCGTTCGTTATCTACGACGATACCGTTGAGCAGAAGCCGGTTGCCGGGGTGTATTACTACGAACTGCGTGAGGGCTTCACAAACCGCGTGACGGGGTATTCCGTGTACCTCTGCGACAGCGTGAGCGTGCGGCATTTCCTCACCGATACGGCGTTCACGATCAAGGGAGAAGTCGCCGAGAAGCCCCACGGCATGGGCGGCGTGCCGCTCATTGAGATTTACAATAACTCCACCTGCTCCGGGGATTTTGAACCGGTGCTGTCGCTGATAGACGCTTATAACGTCCTCCAGAGTGACCGTGTAAACGACAAGGAGCAGTTTGTCGAGGCTATCCTGCTGATAAAAGGCTACACCCTCGGCGACGACAACGACGAGAAATCCGAAAATTACAAAGCAATTCGTGACAATGGACTGCTTGAAATGGACGCGGACGGTTCTGCGGAGTGGCTCACCCGGCAATTTGACGAAAACAGCGTTGAGGTGCTTCGTAAGTCGCTTGAACAGGATATTCACAAATTCGCGAACGTCCCCTGCATGAGCGACGAGAGCTTCGGCGGGAATGCTTCGGGCGTTGCTATGCGCTACAAGCTTCTCGGCTTTGAGCAGATAACCAAGATAAAGGAGCGCTACTTCCGGGAGGGCTTGAAAGAGCGCCTGCGGCTGTTGTGCAATGTGCTTTCGCTGACCGGTGCGGCGAATATCGACAGCACGGATATCTCGATACAGTTCACCCGGGCGCTCCCTGTCAATGAGGTAGAGCGGGCGCAGCTGGTGTCCGAGCTTCGGGACGTTGTGCCGCTTGAAACTCTGCTGGGGCAGCTTCCGTTCGTGGATAATCCCGAAGCCGCCGCGGAAAAGGTGCAGGCGCAGCAGAACGATTTCCCGAACCTCCCGCCGGATTTAGCTGATGAACAGTCGTGATTACTGGGCGCTTCGTTCAGCGCAGGATATGGTTGACCGCATGGGAACGGCAGAGCAGACCGCCGCCGAGATGAACAAGGCTATTCAGCAGTCCGCGGACTATATTGCGAAAGAGGTCAAGGCGGTATTCCGCGGCATTGAGAGCTTCGGCATTTCCGAGAGCGAGGCGCGGAAGATACTGAACGCCGCTGGGAACAAGACCGCCCTCCAGAGCCTTAGAGCCGCCGCAAATCGTGTTTCCGACCCGGAGAAGCGACAGGCTCTGCTGTCCGCGATAGACAGCGCGGGGGCGTACCGCTACCGCATAACCCGGCTTGAGCAGCTGAACAAGGACATCAACGCAGAATGCCGGAAGCTCTACAAGACTGAGAACCGCGCCGTTACCTCCGCGCTGAAAACCGTTGCGAATGACAGCTACTATCATTCGATATTCAACATTCAGCAGGAAACGGGGCTGGGGTTCAGCTTCGCGAAGTTCTCGCAGAGGGACGTTGACCGCATTCTCCGCGCCAACTGGCTGGGCGGGAATTACTCACAGCGTATCTGGCGGGACGTCAGCGCCACCGCCGAGAGCATGAAGAAGGAACTGCTTGTCAGCATGCTGTCCGGACGCTCCAACGAGAAAACAGCGCGGATTATACAGGAGCGGTTCGGCGTGAACGCCTACTGCGCCCGGCGAATAGTCCGCACCGAGAGCGCATACGTTGCGAACGCCGCGCAGATGTCCGCCTACGACGAAGCCGGGGTCGAGAAGTACCGCTTTATTGCCACACTCGACAGCAAGACCTCCGAGGTGTGCGCCGCTCTGGACGGGAAAGTATTCCCCGCAAAGGACGCAAAGCCCGGCACCAACTACCCGCCTATGCACCCGTTCTGCCGCTCGACTACGATAGCCGAATTCGGGGAGGAAACTCTCGCCGGAATGGAACGCCGGGCAAGGGATAAGGACGGGAATGTGGTGAAAGTCCCGGCGGATATGGGGTATGAGGAGTGGTATCGGCAGTTTGTAGATAATTCGGATAATAGCGGCTTGACAAATTCTCCGTCCGGTGGTAATATATCAGTAAAGGGATTTGTCCCTGCTACTGATTTGGCTGGAGCTGAGGATTATGCCAAAAATACTCTTGGTATACCGAATGTTTCGTATAAAGGGTGCGATGTTACTACTGCAAACGAATGGAACAAAGGTCTTACAGATACCTTTAACCGTTTCCCGGAGCTGAAAAAGCAGTTCGGTTTTGTCGGCGAATGTCACGAAAGGAACGCTGCTATGAAGCCGGTAGTAGAACAACATATAACTGCTTTATTCACGAGCCAGTTCCCCAATACCCCTCTTTCGCAGTTGCAGCCTAGCATAAACAGAGAAGTCAACAGAACGATGAAGCGTATGTCAGTACCTAATAATACTCTTGCGCAGAGCTTTTCATCGTCTATTCCTCAGTACGATCAGTTCAGCGGAATAACCGTCAATAAGAATTACGGCAGGGATTCAAACCGTTTTATAGATTCTTTGCGGCATGATGTAAACACTAAATTCCACCCGGAATACTGCGATACGATAAGAAGCGTCCTTGACCACGAGGTCGGTCATCAGCTTGACGATTTGCTTAGTATAAGCAACAACCGAGAGGTTCAAGCGTTATACAACAGTCGCCAAACGGCGCAGATAACCGCCGACCTGTCGTCGTATGCATGGAACAATAATAATTCTAACAAGTACAGCGAATTTATCGCCGAAGCGTGGGCAGAATATTGTAATTCTCCGCAACCTCGGGCTATTGCCAAAAGGCTGGGAGAAATCATAGAAGATACCTACAAAACAATGTTTCCGTAATTCAAGGAGGTACGTTCTGATGAGTGAAAACGAGTTCAAAGAGAAAATGCTGAAAAACGGCTGGGATAATGAATTTGTTGATGAAATCATCAATGACAGGAACAGCGCAAAAGCAAATAACGAACCGTGCCTGCCGTTAGAAACCTACCTTGACATGTACGGATTTAAAGTTTGCGATTAACAAAATAACCAAGCGCTCCACACCGGGGCGCTTTTTCTATGCCTGAAAGGAGGCACAGCCGTGGCACTAGCCCAAAGCATATTCAAAGACCCGCTCGAAATCAAAGTGAACGTTGAGACGTCCGAGCTTGACGCGGCTCTCGCAAAGGCAGAAAAGCTGGTCGAGCTGCTGAAACAGGCACAGGAGCTGTCAGCCGCGCTCCCGCCGAACACAACTGAATAATCAAGCGCTATGCAATTAATTGCACGGCGCTTTTTTATTGTCCGAAACACGCTGACGACACAAAAAGCCCGCGCGGAAATAGTCTTACGGACGTAAAACGGAGGAACAAATCATGGCAGAAACCAACACGACCACACAGACAACAGAAGCGACCTCTCAGCCCGCTGAGAAGCCCCAGAACAACGCCCCTGCACCCGCAGAGGGTAACGACACCCCGAAGCAGGAAAACGCCCCGCAGAACGCCGCACAGAGCGCTGAAAAGACGTTCACGCAGGACGAGCTGAACAAGATACTCGCCGACCGCCTCAAATCAGAGCAGAAGCGCTGGGAGAAGAAGGCGGCAGACGAAAAAGCCGAAGCCGAGCGCGTTGCGAAGATGTCCGCGGAGGAAAAGGCAAAGCACGAGCAGGAAAAGCGCGAGCGTGAATTCGCCGAGCGTGAAGCCGAGCTTTCCCGCAAGGAACGCACCGCGACCGCCCGGGACTTACTCGCTGAAAAGGGCGCTCCCGCGGCGCTTATCGGCGCGGTGGACGTTTCCTCGGACGAAGCTGTCACGAACAGCGTGGAGGCAGTCGTCAAGGCGTTCAACGAGGCGGTCAGCGCAGAGGTCGCAAAGAAGCTGGCGGGCGCTCCGCCTAAGAGCGGAAACTCCGCCAAGGCAGACCCGTTCCGCGAGGGACTGGGCATTTAATTACAGGAGGTAAACTATGGCAATCAATTTAGCAGAAAAGCATTCCAGCGCCGTGGACGAGGTGCTGCGCAAGGGCGCGCTTACTACCCCGCTGGAGAACAACGATCAGGTTGATTTTATCGGCGCACAGACCGTTAAGGTTCACAGCATGAACACTGCCGAGATGAACGACTACGAGGCTTCCGGCTCTAATCGCTACGGTATTCCGGAGGAGCTGGGCGACACCGTGCAGGAAATGACCCTCAACCGCAAGCGCTCCTTTACCTACACTATCGACGCCACCAACAGACTTGACAGCCCCGACGGCGTCCGCGACGCGGCAAGATCGCTCCGCCGCCAGTTGGACGAGCGTGTGATCCCGGAGATTGACGGTTACCGCCTTGCGACCGCCGCCAAGAACGCGCAGTTTGTGGATTACTACACCCCGGACAAGTCTACGATCATAAGCCAGATCGCGAGCATGAACGCAGCGCTCAGCAACGCAGAAGTGCCGACCGTCAACAGGCTGCTTTTCACCGACCCCCGCGTAGTCAGCAAGCTCATTCTTACCGATGAACTGCTCAAGACCGGCGCCGCAGATAACGCTGTGCTGAACGGCGCTGTCGGGCGTATCTGCGGCTCTACCGTAATCGAAACCCCGGAGCCTCGCCTGCCCGTCGGCGCGTGGGGTATCATTGTTTACACAGGGGCAATGGTAGCGCCCACAAAGCTGGCGCAGTACAAGATCCACGAGAATCCTCCCGGAATCGCGGGGAATCTCGTCGAGGGGCTTGTTTACTACGACGCATTTGTCTTTGACAAGAAGAAGTGCGGCATTTATGTATGCTACGAAGGCGGCGGCTTTACTATCAGCATGACCGGCGCAAAGGTAAACAAGATCCTCGGCTATCCCGCTGGAACATTCGTCTATAAGGCGGGCGCAAGCGTTACCGCGCCGAAGTTCGGCGACGACCTTTCCGGCTGGACTGCGCTCCCTGCGGACGGCACTACCACCGCTTCCAGCGGCAATAAGGTATGCGTTGCGGTAAGAGGCGCAGACGGCAAGTGCGTGACGT
>CAMAGG010000052.1 GCA_945833805.1 uncultured Clostridia bacterium
AACCTATGAAAAAAAGAATTTTAGCAGCTCTGGTTGCATCTGCTGCAGTTCTGTCCTTTGCTGGCTGCTCTAGCAACAATCAGTCCAGCGGAGCTGCTTCCGATGCAGGATCTAGCACACCGGCTTCCAATGCAGGCGATTCCAGCTCTGCCAACAGCGACGACACATCTTCTGATGCTTCTGAAGCTTCTGAAGCTGATGAGCTGAAGGACGACGGCGAAACCCTTTCTATCCTTACATGGGAAGAGAACTCTGATACCGTAAAGATGGTTGAGTTCTTCCTTAAGGAAAAGGGCTACGATGAGAGCAAGGTTACTATCGTTCCTGTTGGTCAGAAGGGTGAGAACGCTCGTGACGGCTACAAGCAGTACCTGAAGGGCGATGATGACGCTGACCTGATGGTTTACGATGCTGACTGGGTTGCTGACTACATCAACGATGACAACCTGACCGCTCCGTATTCTGCAATCGGTCTCAGCCCGAGCGACTTCTCCGAAGCATTCAGCTACACCCTCTCTTGGGGCACAAGCGATTCCGGCGTATTCAAGGCAGCTTCTTTCCAGGCTACCCCCGGCGGCTTCGTTTACAGAGCTGACCTCGCTAAGGAGTACCTCGGTGTAACATCTCCTGAGGAAATGCAGGAACTGGTAAAGGATTGGGATACATTCCAGGCAACCGGCGCTAAGCTGTACGAAGCATCTAAGGGCGCTACCTCTCTGCAGGCAACTGAGGGTGGTCTGTGGCAGGTATTCCAGGCTAACAGAACTCAGCCTTGGGTAGTTGACGGCAAGCTCGTTATGGACACTGCTGAAAACTTCTATGATATCGCTAAGTCCATGAAGGACAACAACTCCCTCGCAGGCGTTCCTCAGTGGGATCAGGCATGGTACAATGCAATCATGGACGGCACTGCTCTTGGTGACTTCGTTCCTACATGGGGTCTGACCACCACCGGCGGCGGATCTATCCTTGAGAACTTCACCAACAAGGATGAAGAGCTCGGTAAGAACATGGCTATCTGCGAAGGTCCTTCCGGCTGGTTCTGGGGCGGTTCTTACTTCGGTGTATCCACCAAGTGCGACAACACAACCCTCGCTAAGGAATTCATCGAGTTCTACTGCAAGAACGCTGATTCCATGAAGGCTTATGCAGCTGAGACCGGCGACTTCATGAACAACAAGACTGTTATGTCTGAAGCTACCGTCTCCAACAAGTACCTCAACGGTCAGAACCACTATGAGATCCTCGTTAAGGTTCTTGACAACCTCGACCTCAACGGCAAGATCACAAAGTATGACTCCGTAATCAAGGCTAAGTTCAACGATTCTGTTAACGGTTACCTTGACGGTACATACGCTACTAAGGAAGATGCTATCGCATTCTTCAAGGGTGAAGTTGCAACTGCTTACCCTGAGCTCGTAATCGAATAATTCGATCTACCGGCAAATATCAAAACTTAATACGGAATTGCAATATATTGCTTATGGACGAAAGTCCATAAGCGTATATTGTGATTTTTTATCAAAAAACACGAAAGGGTGTGCATCATGCAGGCAGCAACCGGAAGAAAACACAGAATGGTAAGCTATGCAAAGTATGGCTATATTTTTATTGCCCCATTTTTCATAGTTTATGCATTTTTCATGATTTATCCGCTTATTAACACTTTCCTCTTGAGCTTTAAGGAAAATGGTAGCGAACATCCGGAAGTTTGGGTTGGTCTCCAGAATTATCAGTATCTTCTTTTCGGAGAATCAGGTAATTTTGCGGCGAATGCTGTTATGAATAATTTCTGGTCTACCTTAGGCAATACGTTGATTCTTTGGGCAGGAAACTTCCTTGTACAGATCGTCTTATCACTTCTTTTAGCGGTTTGGTTCTCTGACGCCAGAGTAAAGATCAAGGGTACAGGTTTCTTCAAGGTTGTAATGTATTTGCCCAACATTATTACAGCAGCTTCCGTAGCAGGTATGTTCATGATGCTGTTTGCAAACAATAAGTATGGTGCAATCAACTCTCTGCTTCTTAATCTTGAGGCAATTCTCAAGCCTTTTCCCTTCATAAATGATGTTTGGACATCACGAATCCTTGTAATGCTGATCCAGTCATGGATGTGGTTTGGTAATACTATGCTTCTGTTGCTTTCCGGTATCTTCGGTATCGACCCGTCTATTTATGAGGCGGCAGAGATCGATGGTTCCAGTGGAGCAAATACATTCTTTAGAATCACGATGCCAATTCTGAAGCCTATATTCATTTATGTGTTCATCACATCAATGATCGGTGGACTTCAGATGTTCGATATACCTTACCTGTTACACGAAGGTACAACGGTTAGACCGGCACTCAAGACCAGTGCGGTATTTATTTACGAGAATTTCCATACAGTCGATAACTACGGCTACTCCGCAGCTGCTTCGATGATCCTGTTTGTTCTTACTGCTGCTTTGGGTATGATCGTTTACAAGTTCAATACGGATTCCACAGCGCCTGTAAAGAAGCGCAGGGCAAAGTAAGGGGGGCAGAATTATGGCTGATTCATATAATTTTTCCTCAAAGGCATACAAAAGGAAAATAAGAACTCAATCTATAATCAGGTTTATTGTTTGTCTTTTTATCACTATTATCTGTCTTCTTCCTCTTTACATAATCCTGATAAACTCAACCAGAGAGAGCGGTGATATTATCCAGAGCGGTATATCATTGCTTCCCGGCACAAGTTTCTTTGATAATTTTGCTCATCTTAATGATCCCGAATACGCGCATGGCGTTTACTATCGTACATTCAACCTGCTGATAGGTTACAGAAACAGCTTGGTCATTTCGATCTCAACCACGATCCTTACTGTTTTCTTCTCTGCTATGACAGCTTATGGTCTGACCGTGTTTGATTTCAAGGGCAAGAAGTTTGCGACCACCTTTATCCTCATGGTTATGATGGTTCCTACTCAGGTAGTATCAACAGGTTTCTTGGAGTTCATGGCTTCCATAAAGCTCCTGAACAACTATATCCCTCTGATTTTTCCTGCAATTGCAGCGCCCGCAACGGTATTCTTCATGCTTCAGTACATGAAGTCCTCTTTCCCGCTTGATATCGTGGAAGCGGCAAGAATTGACGGTTGCAGCGAATTCAGAACATTCCTGCAGATCGCTCTGCCGATTTTCAAGCCGGCATTCGCGGTTCAGGCAATATTTGCTTTCGTGGCAAACTGGAACAACTACTATACACCTACCATGATCCTTGTTAACGGCGATGCAAACATGAGAACAATGCCTATGATGGTAGCCGGTATCATGGGTCTGAGTACTACGACAGACTATGGTGTTCAGAATTTGGCGGTTGTTCTTTCCATTATTCCTATTGTTATTATTTATCTTCTCCTTTCCAAGTTCATTATCAAGGGCGTTGCTCTTGGAGCTGTAAAGGGCTGATCAAAAAAATACCCTCCGCTTACACGGAATGCCATTAAGCAGTTTTCGACCCGCCGAGCAAAACAACCTTTGGAAAGATGAGGTTGTTTTGCTCGGCGGAACTGCAAAAAGGGGCACCCTTTCGGCGGGGGATTTTTTTGTGATAAGTGACTATTTCAGAGTTTGGCTGAATGCTTGCTGCATTGGAGCGGTTCGGGCTTGTTCTGATATACTGCAAGAAGCTTTGATCCTATTCTGCTGATATCCATATCCCGGACTGCTTTCCTGCCGTTTTGCTGTATGGAAGCAATTTCGCCGGAGATAACTCCTCGGATTTTTGTGATGAGATCCTTTTTGTCCACAGCCTTGTAGCAGTCTATCCCATCCCTAAGCCAGTCAAAAGCCGGAATATCCCGGACGATCACGTTTGCGTTTGCAGAAAGCGGTTCCCACAGCCCGATCCCCTCTGTTTCCTCAAATGTGGGGAATATATAAACATCGCAGCCGACATAGGATTTTTTCAGCTCCTCCGGCTGAACATAACCGGCGAAAAGCAGGTTACGGAGCTTTGTGAGTTAATTTTTACCTAAAAACGCTTAACTTACTCTTCCGTTTTCTTAATAAAACCAACAAAAAACCGCCGAAAACCGGCGGCTCTTGAAATATTCAGTTAAGTCCATGCTTTACGCGGTCGGATTCCTCGGCGCGCTTCGCGTTATTGAAGCGATCAAGAGTACCTACAAGATATCCGGTTATTCTGCGGATCCGCTCGAACGGTTGGTCGCAGAAATGATAGGTGCAGTTGACATAATCGCCGTCCACATCAAAGTCAATGGCAGTGATATTTCTGTCCGGGTACTTTTTCAGTGCAGCGTCAGTGTAGTAGTCGATTTCCTGCTGGGGGAGAGTTCCTCCGGTAACATTGATTTTCATTTAAATCACCACCTTTTTTAAAAGTCAGGATCAATTCCTGATTATAGTATAGCACTATATCTTGCGTTTGTCAATAGATTTATGCAGTATATTTGGATAAAATTAGTTTCGAGTGGAGGAGTTTCGTGGTTTCTTTTCAAGCTGAAGCCAGTACACAATTACAAAGCCTGTGACCGCGCATACAGCGCCTGTGATCAGTTCCACCCCATTAGCGCCGGTTGGGATAAGCTCTCTGAGTGAAGCCAGCATAAATCCGAGTATCACCATGAATGTGCCTGCCTGATGCCGCCGGATAAGAGCTTCAAGCAGCTTGGCAGTGATGAAAATGCCGACCAGCAGCCCTATTCCCATTGGAACAAGCGACAGCAGTTCAAAAGCGCCCAGCTTATCCATTACTGTGTCGTAAATACCGAGCATATAGAGGAAATGCGACGCGCTTATACCGGGGAGCACCAGAGCCGCCGCCAGAAGAAAACCTCCGGTAAATTGCAGAAGCACGCCGGAAAAGCCGTCCCTTTCCGGGGAGAACATACCCTCCGGCAGCATGGAAAGCAGCATTACAGCCACAGCGCCGGCAAGTATCAGAGTTATTCCGCCGGGGGTGATCTTCTTTATTTCGGCTTTCCGGAAAATCATAGGGATACCACCCGCCACCGCGCCGAGGAAAAGAAACCGCAGCGGCACTTCAGCAGGGGTATTAAGCAGAAAGGATATAAGCCGGGCGATAAGGAGCATTCCTAGTACAGCTCCTGCGCCGAATTTCAGCAGGAGGGGTATTGATTCTTTCGGTTCGGAGAATACTCTGCTTATCGCGCTCACCAGTCTGTCGTATATCCCGATGATCATTGCCGCGGAGCTTCCGCTTACGCCGGGAATGGTCATTGCAGCTCCAACAGCAAATCCGCTTAATATAACATTCATTGTAGTCATGATCTCTCCTTTACAGGTTGTACTATAATAGTATATGGCAGCGTCAGGATTTTAAGAACCAATGGGAGTATCTGCCACATAGGACTCTCCATTTACATTTTGCCGGAAAAATAAAAAAATTCCGGCGGATATAAAAAAGTTTTCAAAAAACACTTGCATTTTGTGAGAAAATATGATATACTTAACAGGTATGATATCACTTGTACTATTTTGTACATAATAATATGGAGGATTTATATTAAATGGGTATTTTTGAAATAATCAGCGCTATCGTTCTGATAATCGCCTGTGTATTCATCATAATCGTGGTTCTTATGCAGGACACCAAAACTCAGATGTCACAGACCATTTCCGGTAACACCGGCGACAACTACTTCGGAAAGAATTCCGGCAGAACCAAGGAAGCAATGCTTAACAAGGCTACCACAACAGCGGCGATCGTTTTCTTTGTACTTGCTGTTCTGGTGAACGTCGTAAATGTATATTTCGGCAGCTTTAACAACGACAGCACTTCTTCCGATTCCACCGATTCCAGCACGACTTCCGTTGTTGAGGATATTGCAGATGAAACAAGCGATGAAGTTTCTGACGAAGCGTCATCTGATGTCACTGAATCCGCTGACTCCGGCACATCTGCCGTAGATGAATCTTCGGACGCTGAGCAGTCTGAAGTATCTGAAGCTTCTGAAACAAGCTCAGAAACTGACGCAGACGGCGGAGAAACTTCTGCTGAACAGTAAAAAACCGGGGACAGGCAATAATGCCTGTCCTTTTTGTTAATAACGTGTAAAGTAAGGGTAATACTAATGTTAACCTGTGGGAATTACCCAAGAAAGGACATATATGAACAATTTCAAGATTTCAATTGTTATGGAACTTTATAATGCCGGTGAAAAAGGGCTTTCTGTAAAGCAGCTTGCCGACCGCCTGGAGATCAGCAAAAAGGGCGTAAAGAAGCTGGAAACTGCGCTTTCTGAGATGAAGCAGCACAACGATATCGCATATAAAAAGGGAATGTGCTGGATAAAGCACCCTGAGCTTTATTTCAGGGCAGAGGTCAGCCGCGTATCCCAGAAATCGGGATTTATCCGCACTCTGGACGAAATGCCGGTGGAGTATTTCGTGCGTGGACGTGATCTCATGGGGGCAATTCCCGGAGATGTGGTGCTCGCCAGAAAGACCGCCGACGCGGACGAGGCGGGTCATTCGCCGGAGGCAATTGTCATTGCAGTGCTGGAGATGAACAATTCTCTGCTCACCGGAGTCATCGTTGCGGAGGGAAATAAACTTATGGTGCTGCCGGACAAGCTTTGCAATGATCCTCTGGTTATTGCAAAGGTTTCCAAGCCGGCTGTAATGCACGTCGGGGATAAGGTGGTTTTCTCGATAAAGAAGCGCGGAGAGCGTCACATGGATCATACCGTGACCATTGTGGAGGTGTTCGGTTCCTGCGACAATGCAAAAGCCGGCGCGGACGCATATATGCTCTCGAACGGACTTCACACCCAGTTCCCGGACAATGTTCTTCTTGAAGCCGCGAAGCTGGATATTGACGAGCCGGACGGCAACGAAGTGCTCCGCAGGCTCGACCTGCGCGGTGAGCCGATATTCACCATTGACGGAGCGGACACAAAAGACATCGACGATGCGGTGAGCATTGCCAAAACCGACCATTGTTACAAGCTGGGGGTTCATATCGCGGACGTTTCGCATTATGTTACAAAAGGCAGCGCACTGGACGAGGAAGCTTTTTACCGCGGAACCTCTATCTACTATGCCGACAGGGTAGTGCCTATGCTGCCGAGGGAGCTTTCAAACGGTATCTGCTCGCTTAATCCGCAGGTGGACAGGCTGGCGTTCTCCTGCCTTATGGACGTAAGCTTTGAGGGAAAGCTGCTGTCCTATCGCTTTGAGAAGTCGGTTATCCGCAGCCGGGTAAAGGGCGTTTATTCCGAAGTGAACAAGATCATTGACGGCACAGCGGACGAGGAAATAAAGGCTAAATACGCGAGGGTCATCGACCGTATTCCGATCATGAAGGAGCTTGCGGAGATACTGGAGCGCAACAGAGTGAACCGCGGCGCTCCGGAGATCGACACCTCCGAAACGAAGATAATCACCGACGAAAACGGCGTGTGCATTGATGTAAAGCCCCGCACCACCGGAATTGCCGAGGGAATTATTGAAGAATTCATGCTTATGGCGAACAATGCTGCGGCTTCTCTGGCGATGAAGGAGAAGATACCGTTTGTTTACCGTGTGCATGAAGCGCCTCCTGCCGAAAAGCTCACACAGCTTAACGAAACTCTGACCGCTCTAGGTGTAAACCCGGATGGAATAAGCGAGAGATCATCGGCTGCGGACTTGGCTCGGATACTTCGTGAGAACAAGGACAGCGAAAAGGCAATGGTGATAAACCGCATTGTGCTGCGCACCATGATGAAAGCGAAATACAGCGAGGAGCCGCTGGGACATTATGGACTGGTAATGCCGGAGTACGCCCATTTCACATCGCCTATCCGCCGCTATGCCGACCTTTCAATACATCGTATCCTGACGGATTACGTCTATGCGCTTAATCATGAGAAGCTGTGCAAAAAATACGCTTCGTTCGCGGTATCTGCGGCGCTTCAGGCGAGCAATACCGAGCTTTCCGCTGTACGCTGCGAGCGTGAGTGTGAGAACCTCTACATGGCGGAATATATGAAGAACCATGTCGGTGAGGAATTTGACGGAATGATCTCCGGAGTGAGCGCGGGTGGAGTTTATGTTGTCCTGCCTAATACGGTGGAGGGCATGGTTTCCGTTGCGGCGCTGCCTATGGGAGAATATGAGGTGCAGCACGGGGTGATACTCACCGGAGCCTGTGACGGCAGCGTTTACACTGTCGGAGATAAGGTGAGGGTGAAGTGCGTCAGCGTAAATGTCAACGGCGGGTTCATTGATTTTGAGTTTGTGGGAAAGAATTCTTCCGGGAAACAGCCGCGAGTATAATATTACAGCTCCGCCTTTGATGTGTCGCTTCAGGGGCGGAGCTGTTTTTTGCTTCATGCTTTTATGATCAAAATGATAAATTGTAATTTGTCGGGCAATGGGGGCGAGGGGCGAAGCCCTAAAAAGTCTTGATTATTCGCAAAACAACCTGCCCGAATGAATGGGGCTGAATGCCGTCGGCAGCGCACATTTTCCCAGTCAAAGTATCTTTCACTCTGTATCCGTGAAAAACCGGACAAGGGGGAAAAGGGTTTCTCCTCAGTCCCGTGCGAAAACAAGTTATTCTTATTAGATCCAAACATCAACCGCCTACATGATATATCTATCATACAAATTACATTTTACTGTTGAAAAAACCTGAGAAGAACAAAATCTTCTCAGGTTTTTTAATCTGTATCTTTTACCTGAAATATGTGTCCGCCAGATCTTTCAGCTTCTCCGCCGTGGCAGCAGTCAGCTTGCCCGGCAGCATTCTCCAGGTCCAGTTGCCGCCGAGGGTGGAGGGTACGTTCATTCTGCCCTCTTTTCCAAGCCCCAGAATGTCCTGCATTGGGATTATAGCAAGCTTTGCAGGGCTTGCGTACACCGCGCGAATGCAGCACATATTGAACTTCTCGAACAGGTTGGGCTTGAGGTAACGCTTCGCCATAGCGCGGGATTTCGGGTCGGCTTCCTTGTACCACTGCATGATAGTTGCGTTGTCGTGGGTTCCGGTGTAGGCGCAGCTGTTCACCGGGTAATTGTGGGGGAGGTGGTCGTTGTCGGTATTTTCGGGATTGAAGCCGAACTGCAATACCCGCATTCCGGGGAAGCCCGTGTCCTTCAGCAGCTCCTTTACGCTGTCGAATATCTCGCCAAGATCCTCCGCAATGATATTCACATCGCCGATATCGTTCTTTATCGCGTTGAAAAGCTCCATTCCGGGACCTTTCTCCCATGTGCCGTGTTCGGCGGTCTGGTGTCCGGCGGGGATTGCGTAGTAGGTATCGAACGCGCGGAAGTGGTCGATACGGAGCATATCGTAATTTTCCTTGGATTTGCCGATGCGCTTAAGCCACCATTTGTAGCCGGTGTTGTGCATTTCCTCCCAGTTGTAGAGAGGATTTCCCCACAGCTGTCCGGTTTTGGAGAAGTAGTCCGGCGGAACTCCCGCTACACGTTTGGGATTTCGCTGTTCGTCAAGCTCGAACAGTTCCGGCTGCGCCCATACGTCCGCGCTGTCCGGAGAAACATAGATCGGGATATCGCCGATTATCTGAATGCCGTTCTTGTTGCAGTAGCGGTGAAATCTGTCCCACTGCCGGAAGAAGATATACTGCACGAATTTCACGAACTTTATCTCGTCCTTCAGCTCGTCCTGCCAGCGCTTCATTGCATCTGGCTCGCGCATTTTTATGTCCTCGTCCCACATAGTCCACGGTTTGCCGCCGAATTTTTCTTTCAGCGCTGTGAACAGGGCATAATCGTCCAACCAGTCCTGCTCGTCCATGACGAATGAGGTGTAGCCGACATCATCGGTGAATCCGGCGAAAGCCTCCCGCAGAAGCGCCATTTTGGTCTTGTTCACCTTGTCGAAGTCAACGTAGCTGGGGTCAGCGCCGTAGTCCGCGTCCTCAACGGATTTTTTGGCAAGAAATCCATTCTCCACAAGCTCGTCAAGGTCGATGAGCAGGGGATTTCCTGCAAAGGAGGAAAACGGCTGATAAGGTGAGTCACCGTACCCGGTAGGGCCTATCGGCAGCACCTGCCAGTATTTCTGTCCGGCGTCCCTCAACCAGTCGGCGAAGCGCTCGGCTTCTTTGCCGAAGGTGCCTATGCCGTAGGGCGAGGGAAGGCTTGATATGTGCATGAGTATTCCGCAGCTTCTCATGGTCGTACTCCTTTATTGATTTTATATGAATATTATAAGAACCTCACGCCGTCTTCCAAATCAGAGATTTGGACGGCTGAGAGAACCTTGAAATATATGTTTGCCACGTTGCGGCGGTCAGCTTACGCTGACTATGAGAACTCCGTTCTCATACATATATTATTAAGAACCTCACGCCGTCTTCCAAATCAAAGATTTGGACGGCTGAGAGAACTTTGAAATATATATGGAAGCCGCTTGGCGGCTATCTGTTAGCGCAGCTTATGAGAACCGCGTTATCATAACATATATTATATTACTTTTGGGCGTTGTTGTCAAGATAAATTGGCAGAGGTGTATTAAACGCATTTGTGGAATAACCAGTGATAATGGTAATTGAGAGAATAAAATAAGCCTGAGAGTTCAAATCCTCTCAGGCTTTCATCATACCTTTTCTGCGCTTCTCAGCTTTTTGCTCCATACCCCCGACTTATAGAACACGATCGACATGACCGTTCCGCAAATCCACGCGATAGGCCATGATGTCCATATTCCGTCAACCCCCATAAATCCGGAAAGTATCGCCGCAAGAACTACCCGCAGTATCAGGTCTGTAAAGGTCGCCGCCATAAAGCAGCCCATGCACTCGCTGCCCCGAAGCACTCCGTCGCACAGCAGCTTTAGGCACACGACAAAGTAAAACGGCGACACTATCCGCAGGAACTGCACACCGGTGTCCATTGCGAGCCGAGAGCTTTCGTCATTCATGAACAGCGACAGAAGCTGCTCATTCAGAATAAAGAACAGCAGGAAGAAAAGCGCCGCCGTTCCTAATGAGAATATCAGCACCGAGCGGAAGCCCTGCCGGATACGCTCCGGTTTTTTTGCGCCGATGTTTTGAGCAGTGAAGCTGGACATTCCGTTGCCGATAGTCGTAAAGCAGGTTATCGCGAAGGTGTTCAGCTTTATCGCCGCCGAATATCCCGCGACTATCGCCGAGGAGTCAAAGCTGTTCACCATATACTGTATGAAAAGATTTCCTACCGAGATGAAGCTTTGCTGGAGCACACTGGGAATCGCAACCTTTCCGATCTCGGCAATTGCGCGTCCGCTGAACAGCTTTCCGCCCTTTATATTCATTGATATAAGACGCCGGAACAGAAGCACCAGAGCCAGAATACAAGCCGCTCCCTGCGCCGCAAAGGTAGCCCACGCAGCTCCCGCAACTCCCATATTTAGCGGAATAATGAAAACTATGTCGAGTACTATGTTTCCGACGGAACTTGCGATAAGAAGATACAGTGGAGTTTTGCTGTCGCCGAGGCTGTTGAAGATACCGGTGACTACATTATATAAAAACAGGAATACAAATCCCCCGGTGTATATCATCAGATACAGACAGCCGTCGTCGAAAATGTCCGCAGGGGTCTGCACCAGCTCCATGAAAATACCGCTGAACAGAACTCCTACCGCCGTTAGCGCTGCTGAAAGGACTGTTCCGGCAATGAGCGAGGTGGAGATGCAGGTCTTTGTCATCTGCATATTTCCCGCGCCGAAATGCTTGCTTATCACCACCGAGCAGCCTATCTGACAGCCCACCGCCACCGCCATGAATATCATGGTTATCGGGTAGCTTGCACCGATAGCCGCCAGCGCGCTTTCTCCGGCGAATTTTCCGGCGATAACGCTGTCTGCGATGCTGTACATCTGCTGAAATATTACGCTGACAAACAACGGTATTGTGAACATCACCAGTGATTTTCCGGGATTTCCGACAGTTAGATCCTTATTCATTATATCATGCGCCCTCTTTTCCAAACAACTATTATATCACATGATTCCCGGAATGTAAACTTTGTTATGATGAAAACCTCTGTTTTTGGGTAGATTTTGCATGAATATGACAAAAAAAAACTAGACAAATAAAAGTTTTTGTGATATTCTATAATCGTAATCATTGGAAGTCACGGCTTGTGCTTCCGGAACGTACTTATTTTGAGAGGATATTACAATGACAAACATTCCTGAAATCAAGGTCGGCATCGTTGCCGTATCCCGCGACTGTTTCCCTGAGTCGCTGTCTGTAAACAGACGCAAGGCTGTCATCAAGGCTTACACCGAAAAGTACGGAGCAGCGGATATCTACGAATGTCCCGTTTGTATCGTTGAGAGCGAGATCCACATGGTTCAGGCTCTTGAGGATATCAAAAAGGCTGGCTGCAATGCGCTGTGCGTATATCTCGGCAACTTCGGTCCGGAGATCTCCGAGACCCTGCTTGCAAAGCACTTTGACGGTCCGGTAATGTTCGCGGCTGCTGCCGAGGAAGACAGCGCAACTTCTCTTATTCAGGGCAGAGGCGACGCATACTGCGGTATGCTGAACGCTTCCTACAACCTGAAGCTCCGCAATGTTAAGGCTTACATTCCGGAATACCCGGTAGGCACTGCGCCTGAGGTAGCCGATATGATCCACGAGTTCCTGCCGGTGGCAAGGACTATCGTTGGTCTGTCCCAGCTCAAGATCATTTCCTTTGGCCCGCGTCCGCTGAACTTCCTTGCCTGCAACGCTCCTATCAAGCAGCTTTACAACCTCGGCGTAGAGATCGAGGAGAACTCCGAGCTTGACCTGTTTGAAGCGTTCAACAAGCACGCGAACGATCCGAGAATTCCTGAGGTCGCTGCCGACATGGCAAAGGAGCTTGGCGCAGGCAACAAGATGCCCGACATTCTTCCTAAGCTCGCTCAGTATGAGATCACTCTGCTTGACTGGATCGAGCAGCACAAGGGTTACAGAAAGTACGTTGCTATCGCCGGAAAGTGCTGGCCTGCGTTCCAGACCCAGTTCGGCTTTGTACCCTGCTATGTAAACTCCCGCCTGACCGGACGCGGGATCCCGGTTTCCTGCGAGGTCGATATCTACGGCGCTCTGTCCGAGTTCATCGGCACCTGCGTATCTCAGGACGCTGTAACACTGCTTGACATCAACAACAGCGTACCCGCAGATATGTACGAGGAGTCTATCAAGGGCAAGTTCAACTACAAGCACACCGATACATTCATGGGCTTCCACTGCGGAAACACCTGCTCCAGCAAGCTGTCTGCCTGCACAATGAAGAACCAGATGATCATGGCTCGTTCTCTGCCTGAGGAAGTTACCATGGGTACTCTGGAGGGCGACATTATCCCCGGCAACATCACATTCTTCAGACTTCAGTCCACTGCTGACGCTCAGATCAGAGCTTATGTCGCACAGGGCGAGGTTCTGCCGGTGGCTACAAAGTCCTTCGGTTCTATCGGCGTATTTGCAATTCCGGAGATGGGACGCTTCTACCGTCACGTTCTGATCGAAAAGAACTACCCGCACCACGGCGCAGTTGCATTCGGTCACTTCGGCAAGGCGCTCTTCAATGTATTCAGATACCTCGGCGTTGAGGATATCGGCTTCAACCAGCCTGCCGGCATGATGTATCCCAGCGAAAATCCGTTCGCTTGATTTCCGGGTAATTTTCTTGACCGGGTAGCATTTTTTCATAAAAAAGATCCGCTTCTGACTTAATTTGTCAGGAACGGATCTGTTTTTATTTCAGTAAGCTGTCAGAGTATCTTCCAGATAGTCGGGGTCTGCATTTCCCGGAACAGCTCCAATTGCGCCTGCGCCCGGTCGCAGGCGGCATACAGCTCATCGTCGCCGGACTCCGCAAATGAGGATATCTCCGCAATGCAGGAGGTTATTTCCATAGCATGACCGAGGTCGTTTATCAGTATGCTGTAATACAGTATTTCGTCCCATTTCTGCTGTAATTCATCGGCGTACTGCACCGCCAGCTCATCGTTTTTGTCTGTGTGAGCCTGTTCTATTTTATCAACGCATTCGGACAGGGAGTTGGTGAGATCCGCCGTGAGATACACCGAGTAAAAACACCCCGCTGCAATTATCACAAGCAGGATTATACTGACTATTAGGCGGTTCATTTATAGCCCCCTCTGACGTTTGATTATCGTGTTCTGACCGTTTTTGTCCGCCGTCATTAGGAACACGTCCTGTATTGAAAGCTGCTGCTGACGGAGCTGCTCCTTAAGCCAGCCCATGCCAAGACCGATATTTTTCATTTGCTCCTCGTCCTCCCGTCCGTCCCGGATTATTACAGCCGGCGGGTCGGAGGTTGCGCCGCCGCAGCCAAGATCCGTCTTTTCGGCGCTCTGATAATCCTTTTTCTTTAGGAAGTGTATCTTTCCGGTGGTTTCAACTATCGCGTAGTATATCTCGTTGATGTCGAATATCTGCTCCTCGCGCATGGCTTCAATAAAATCGTCCACAGTGTAGCGCAGGCGCTTCATTTCCTTCTGCATGATCACTCCTTCGGACATTATCACCCGCGGACTTCCGATTATGAGCTTGCGGAATTTAGGGAATTTCAGCATTATCGCCGATACTATAACGTCCAGACAGACCAGCGTGATTATAGGCACTACTCCCATGAGCATTGGCACAGAGGAGTCCTCTACCGGGATCGCTGCAATATTAGAAATTAGAATAGTCACCACCAGCTCCGACGGCTGAAGCTCGCCAAGCTGCCGCTTTCCCATAAGCCTGAGGGAGAAGGTTATCAGAATGTACAGAAAGCAGGCTCTTATCAGAACGACCGCCATTAATTCCACTCCTTTTCTGGATCTTTTTCTGATATTATTCCGCTGTTTTCGTGGTTTATTCAGAGGTATAAAGCGCAGTATCATACCTTGTGAAATGCTGGATTGTTCATGGACAATTGTGTGATTTCAGGACTTTCGGGGATTTACAATGCCCCAGAAAAATGTTAGTTTACCCGGATATTTAATATTAATATATGAAAATACTCTTCATTTCCTTGTAAATTTATAGAAAA
>CAMAGG010000053.1 GCA_945833805.1 uncultured Clostridia bacterium
GAAGCAGCGTACCTGTGTTTCACGGTCATTATCGGAAGTAAATACTACTACTGGAATTCCACGAAGCCGCTCGTCGGATTTCAGATTTTTCAGCATTGCGCAGCCGTCCATTCCTCCAAGATTGAGGTCGAGCAGAATAATATCCGGCAGACTGTGTCTGAGATACTCCAGCGCCGCCTCACCGGATTGAAGCGCAGTGATCTCTCCGAAGCTTTCTCTGAGCATACGTTCCACAAGACAACGGTACATGATGTCATCGTCAACATACAGAACACGTCCGTAATTTTCCGCCGAAGGATTAAGATCGCCTTTTCCTAAAGCAGCACGGATCCGCTCCATAAGCAGGCTGTATTCTTCAAGAACCCGCTCGGTGTTGGCATTGATGTAGTCAATATCGTTGTTCTTTGCCGCTGTTTCAAGACCGAGGGCTTCGTCTGAAAGGGAAGCGGCGCCTATTGTGCGGGAACTGCTTTTCAGCGAATGAACCTGAATGCGATAGTTGTCGATATCCTTTGCTTCAAAATATTCTGTTATCAGCGCTGTTTTGTCTTCTTCAAGATAGGTATCAATTATTTCAAGATACAGCTCGTCGCTGTTGCAGCAGTATCTCAGCGCGGATTCGGTGTCAAGGAACTCCGACAGCCTGGCAACTTTGTTCGGTTCATTATGCTGTACTGCCGGTGTATTTTCGGAAATCGGCTGGATAAGCCGCTCAGGCAGATATTTGCGTATCGTTTCCCAGAGTTGGCTGCTGGAAACAGGCTTGGACAGGTAATCGTCAAAGCCCGCGTTGAGATAGGAGCTTTTCTCCCCTGAAACCGCATTCGCTGTAATAACGATTATCGGCACATTGGGGCAGAGATTTTGTTTTTTTATGGTTTTCAGCGTTTCCATGCCGTCCATTACCGGCATCATGTGGTCGAGCATGATAAGATCATAGCTGTTGCGGTTTATGAGTTCCAGAGTCTCAATTCCGTTTGTCGCTGTGTCAATGCGTATTTTAGTGTCTTTCAGGCTGCCTTTGTACAGTTCCAGATTTGTGCTGTTATCGTCCACGGCAAGTATTCTGGCATTCGGAGCGATAAATCCGGGGCTGCGGCGGTTCTTTTCAGCCTTTCCTGTGAGCGCGCTGACTTCTCCCAGCGGGGCAGGGTCGATTATACCCTGCTTCAGCTCAAAAATCATTGTCGTGCCTACTCCGTATTCGCTGTTGACCTCAAGCGAGCTTCCCATCATTGACAGCAGTCTTGTAACTATTGTAAGTCCCAGTCCTATACCCTGAATATTCTGGTTGCGCTTTTTCTCCATTCGCAGGAAGCTGGAGGAGATCCTTGCGATGTCCTCCTCCCTCATGCCGATACCGGTATCCCGGACTTTCGCACAGATCCTGCCGTAACCGCTGTCCTCCGGCTTCCATTCTATCACGATCTCAACATGACCGGAGTCTGTGTATTTCACTGAATTGGACAGAAGATTGTTGAATATTCTGGTTATACGAACGCTGTCGCCGGCGAGGGTCTGAGGAATTGCCGGGTCAATGCTTATCCGCAGTTCTATGTCCTTTTTATCTGCATAATATCTTCCGCAGGTAATTATATCTGACAGCATTGAAGCGGTGGAATACTTAGTTTCCTCAATATGAAAGCCACCTGTTTCCATTTCGGTGAAGTCCATCATGTCGCTTATCATTGCGAGCAGGGCTTTTCCGGCGCTTTGAATATTTACAGAATACTGGGTTATTTCGGGATCCTTTGTTTCTCTCATTACCATTTCGTTGTATCCGAGAATAGCGTTGATCGGCGTGCGTACTTCATGTGACATTGTGCTGAGGAAGTCTGTCTTTGCCTGACTTGCGCTCTGGGCGACCGCCATTGCCTCCTCTGCTTCGTCGCGGGTTGTACGCAGTTCGTTCATTGTACGGTTGAGTGCATGATAGTCCGGAGTTTCTAGCGCGAACATAAGCAGCATAAGACCTATTGATACAGTGAACAGAATAAATAGTACATTCGGATATTTCAGTTGAATGGCAGGACCTGACAGCAGAACTAAGATATAAAGAATTATCGAGATACGCTGTGACGTTTTAAATCTGGGAAAATTGAGCAGCATCATGCCGCAGGTGACGAAAATTTCCGCCAGCGGCACGAAATGTACCATCATATACAGCGGTCCGTGAACATATCCGGTTTCGTCGAAACTGAATACGACCCCGGTAAAAATATTCACAAACAAAATTATCACGCATAGCAATGCGATGACCGCCGAGATTTTGGGTACGATATGGTGCTTTATTTCTCCGTATGTTGCGCAGGTGCAGTATAATACAAACTGAAATTCCAGCAGTACGTCTGCGCAGAAATACAAGGTATTCAGCGCCACATTCAACCAGATGGGAACGGAATCCGCAAAGCTTATGGTAACTGCCGTTATTACGTCCATAAAGACGGCAAACAAAAGGATAAGCGCCAGACGCTTAAAATACTTGTTGCTAGGTGAGTCAGAGGTATACTGGAGTCTGATGTACAGATTCAGAACGATCATAAACGCAGTAGCCGCGATCTCAAAATCAATGTTATACAGCAGCATATTTTTCTCCATCACTTTTTTCCGGAGCTGTTACCCAGAAGCTCGGCAACCTTATCGGTAAGATCTTTGGGAACAAACGGCTTTCTGAGGTAGGAGGTAACTCCGAGCCGTATCGCCTCCCGGACTGTATCCTCGGTTGCGGAAGCAGTGAGGAACATGACCGGAATTTTCATCAGCTTTTCTGACTGGCGTATACTGGAAAGAGTATTGAATCCATTAAGCATAGGCATTTCAATATCCAGCACTATCAGATCAACGGGAGGGTTTGAATCGTTTCGAAGATATTCAAGGCAGCGTTTTCCTGACTCCGCCGTTACAACGTCGTAATTGTTCTTATGGAGTATGAAATCACACATTTTTATTGTGATCTTGTCATCGTCAACTACCATTATTCTTTTTTTCATCAGTATTTCTCTCCCTCGGTCTTATTTCTTTTCAGAAAGTCGCTGATCGTGCTGTCAAGGCTGTCCAGTAAGCCTAAAAATCTCTTGTGGTTTTCCCGGATATAAGCTATTTCGCCGCATTTTGCCTGTCGCTCCATGATCTCGGCAAATTCTGAAGCGGCTTCTGCGCCCACGGTACGCGTCGTGCTTTTAAGTCCGCAGCATAAGCTTTCATAAGATTTCCAGTCGCCGGAACGGAATGCGCTGTCCAGCTTGTCTGTTCTGGATTTTAGGTCAAGCATTCCGAGAATTTTATGGTAGAATTCCTCGTCGCCGCAGCAATAGTCTGTACCCATAGCCGTATCCAGCTCCGGAGTGGCTTCCGCTGCTTTCTGTGAGGGCTTTTCCGCGTCAGTTTTTTCGTTGACATAAGTGATAAGTTCTTCTGGCAGGTATTGAAGCAGCATAAGCTCAAGCTGTTCGCTCTGGACAGGCTTGGACAGATAATCCGCGAATCCAAGCCCGGTGTATTTCTCCTTTGCGCCGACCATTGCGTTTGCAGTCAGTGCGATGACCGGAGTATTCTTGTTTGGCAGATCTGGTATCTCACGCATTTTTTCAAGGGTCTGGATACCGTCCATTTCCGGCATCAGGTGATCCATGAAAATAAGGTCGTACCTGTTCTTTTTTACCAGCCCAAGACATTCCGCTCCGCTGTATGCCGTGTCAACACGTATCTTTGTGTTTTTCAGAAGTCCTTTCATTACGTCGATGTTGAGTTTCACATCGTCCACCACAAGAACTCTTGCTCCCGGCGCCTGAAAGCGTTCCCGGTATTCCTTTTTCGGTTTTGGAGCGGCTCTGCGGTTTTCAACGAATTCTCTCACCGGCTGATCCGATACAACGGTCTGAGGTATATCCACGCAGAATTCAGAGCCTTTTCCGAGTGTGCTGTTTACGCTGATAGTGCCGCCCATAAGCTGGGTAAGCTGTCTGGTTATGCTAAGACCAAGTCCGGTTCCTTCGATATTCCTGTTGTTAAGCTCGTCCAGACGGTTGAAGTCCTTGAAAAGATTTTTTTGGTTTTCGGGGGAGATACCCATTCCGGTGTCCTTTACGCTGATCTTGAGCATGATCTGGCGTTCTCCGGTGCGCTCAAAGCCGAGATAGAGGATAACAGTTCCGGAAGAAGTGTATTTTACCGCGTTTGTGAGCAGGTTGACTATTATCTGACGTATACGGATCTCGTCGCCCAGCAGCCCTGACGGAAGTTCCGGATCGCAGCGAATTTCCAGCAGCAGGTTTTTTTTCTCCGCCCTCATGATGATCATATTATAGCAGTCGCTCATCATCGTCTGAATGTTGTATTCGACAGGGAGTATCTCCAGCTTTCCGGATTCGATCTTGGAGAAATCCAGAACATCGTTTATCAGCGACAGCAGCGCATGACCTGCGGACTGAATATTTGCCGCATAGCTCAGTATCGCTTCATCGCTGCTTTCTCTCAGGATAATTTCGTCCATGCCGAGCACTGCGTTGATCGGAGTGCGTATTTCATGCGACATACTTAAAAGGAACGAGGTTTTGGCTTCATTGGACTGTTCGGCGATTTTCATTGCCTTAACAAGCTGCTTCTCCTGTTCCTCATTTTTTTTCTGCTGCTGTTCAAAGGCATAGCCCTGATATTTTATCGTAATTCCGACGATCAGCGGGACGATAATTATTGCCTGAAGCATATCCAGAGCAACCAGAACAGTGAGATCATCTGTTTGGGGCATTACGATCAGCTCCGGGAAGAATATCTGAACGATAAAGCAGGAGAGCGCTGACAGCAGATCCAGACCGAATATTATATAGCAGCCCTTTCCATCAAGAATGAGCCACGGGAATATCAGACCGAATGCGATCCAGAGCGGCATTCCGCTGAAAATACCTCCGTTGAAAATGAACATCAGAGGGAAAAGTATAAGGTCTATCACAATACTGACAAGATAGGAAGCCGCGGCTTTGTTTTTCCTGATGACCGATATGTAGAAAGTAACAAATGCCGTGACAGTTGTAAGCAGGGATATCAGATTTCCTACGAGGCTGATATCCAATGCAAAGGAAACTATTATTGATACAGAGCTTCCCACCAGAGCAACGGCAAGCAGCATATTCTGGAGTATATGTTTTATATCAAATTCGTCATTCAACAGGAGATTTTTCAGGAAGTGAATGATGTTGATTTTTTTCAACGGAACATCACGCCTTTCAGTTTCTTTAATAAGATATAACACTCATTAATATCTATTATATCATAAACCGCAATTTTTTTCAACATTTTTGGACAAAATAAGCACAAATACATGGCGACATTTGTAAGTCGCCCTCAATCAGCTTAAGGTCGTGATTTGAACCTTTTTCATTTTCTTCCGAAGCCTGTTCCGGCAGATAAAGAAGCAGATAACGTGAGCCGCAACAGTTATCACCCATGAAACGGGATATGACATATACACAGTATCAGGGGTGTGGAACTGTTCTATCTGGAAAACAGTACCAAGCCACACCAGCCGCAGACCGCAGGCTCCCAGCAGCGATACGATCATCGGCGTGATAGAATATCCCATTCCGCGCAGAGAGCCAACCATTACGTCCATGACGCCGCACAGGAAATATGTCCCGCAGACATAAAGCATTCTGCGCAGCCCGGCTTCTATCGGGGCTTCTCCGGAGGTGTAAATGCTGAGCAGAGGACGACCTAAGGTCATACATATCCCAAGCCCCAGGACTGCCCAGACTGTGACGACGCATAAAAGCCCGGACAGCAGTATCCTGTTTATTCTTTCGTATTTACCTGCGCCGAGGTTCTGGCTGGTGAATGAGAGGGTAGACTGGTAGCAGGAATTCATTGCCATATAAACAAAGCCCTCAATGCTTGCCGCCGCTGAATTTCCGGCGATGACTGCCTCTCCGAAAAGATTAATAGAAGACTGTATCACCACGTTGGACAGGGAGAATACAGTACCCTGAAATCCGGCGGGAAGCCCTATTTTCATTATCATCAGGAGCTTATCCTTGTGTATTTTCAGCTCCCGCAGATCAAGTTTAAGCCCGGTATCCTCACTCTCTTTCATCAGGCAGCGGATAATAAGAACAGCAGAAACGCACTGTGAAAGCGAAGTCGCAAGACCCACTCCGGCAGCGCTCATGCCGAGCAGGATAACGAATATCAGGTCAAGGCCAACGTTTGCCAAACCTGCGATGATGAGATATATCATCGGACGGCGGGTATCGCCGGCGGCGCGGAGCAGTGCGTTGCCGAAATTATATATCATCATGAACGGCATTCCGCAGAAATATATCCTCAGATAGTCGGAAGCCATTCCGATTATGCTTTCCGGAGTCTGCATCAGCCGCAGCATCTGTTCCGCAAAGCAAAGCCCCGCCGTCATGAGCAGCAGTCCGCTGATAACGCTCAGGAGCATTGCCGTGTGGACAGTTTTTTTCAGCTCTGTGATGTTTTTTGCTCCGCAGTACCTCGCAGCGGCAACATTTGCGCCTATGGAAAGCCCGATGAACAGGTTAGTCATTAGATTGATAAGCGCAGTATTTGAACCTACCGCCGCAAGCGCGTTGTCGCCTGCGAATTTGCCGACAACGATAATATCCGTTGCATTGAACAGAAGCTGAAACAGCCCCGAAAACATTATCGGCAGTGTGAAAATTATCATCTTGCGGAGGATAGGCCCGCTGCACATATCCATGAATTTAGCAGATCTCATTGTATGCTTCCTGAATCAATCCAGCGGCTCAAAGCGGTATTTCTGCCCTGCCTCCGGGTATTTCGCACTGTCGGTTTCGGACAGGAACATTTCAATCGGGCGTGCGTAAATGCCGCAGTTCCCGTACAGCGCCCTGTATATCACAAGGCGCTCTTTTGTTTCGGTATGCTCGGCGATACCGATTATTTCATAGAGATATTTTGAGGAATTGCTGCGCTCCTGCTCTGAAAGCATTCCGCGCTTGAAGTGACGGACTACCCGTCCGGGGACAAGGTCTTTTTCTGTCATGTCAAATCTCCTTTAAACCACTTGGAAGATGTAGAATTTCAGATAATCTGTTTCCGGAACGTTCCATAAAATCGGGTGATCCGGGGACTGCCTGCGTGCCTCTATCTGCCGCAGGGAAACTCCCGCATCCTCGGCGGCGTCATGAAGCATTCGCCGGAACAGCGTTTCGGTCATGAAGTGGGAGCAGGAGCAGGTCGCGAGATACCCGCCCCTCGGCAGCAGCCGCATTGCCTTGAGGTTTATCTCCTTATAGCCCCGCTCAGCCGCTTTGACGGTGCTGCTGCTTTTGGTGAACGCAGGCGGGTCGAGGATTATGAAATCGTAGGGGTGACCGCCCTTTTTGTAAAGCTCCGTCAGCAGGTCGAACACGTCCGCCTTTGTGAATTCCATGTTCTCAAGACCGTTAAGCTCTGCGTTCCTGCGGGTCATTTCGATAGCGTCCGCGGAGATATCCACCGCGTTCACGAGCTTTGCTCCTGCGGCGGCTGCGTTCAGCGCAAATGCCCCGGTATGGGTGAAGCAGTCCAGCACGGTGCGTCCCTTTGCGATCTGCCGTATAGCCATGCGGTTGTATTTCTGGTCGAGGAAGAAGCCGGTTTTCTGTCCGTTGATATAGTCCACGGTGTATTTAATGCCGTTTTCAGTGATCTCAGTAACTCCGGAGAGGTCGGTGCGAAGTCCCTCGCCGGGGTAGAATCCCTTGTATTCCTCCATGCCCTCCAGCTCACGGATCTTCACGTCGTTCCTCTCGTAGACTGCGGTGATCTTTTCGCCCATGTCGGCGAGGGTCTGCACCAGCAGGGAATACAGCGTGTCCTTTATCTTCTCCGTGCCGAGGGAAAGCACCTGCGTCACCAGAATATCCCCGAAGCGGTCAACGGTGAATCCGGGGAACATATCCGCCTCTCCGAAAATCAGCCTGCAGCAGGAGAAATCTTCTCCCATGACGGTGCGGCGGTAATCCAGCGCATAGCGTATTCTCCGGGCATAGAAATCCCGGTCGAACCTGTCGTTTGCGTTGCGGGAGATCACCCTTACCCGTATCTTTGAATTGTCGTTGATATAGCCTGTGCCGAGATAGCGGCTTTTCCTGCTGAAAACATCAACAAGACCGCCGTTTTTATACTCTCCGGAAAGGTCGGTGATCTCCTCCGCGTAGACCCACGGGTGACCTCCGCGAAGCGCTTTTTCTCCTTTTTCGGTGACTGTTGCTCTGGGGTAGTTTCTTTCCATGTTATTATATATCCTTTTCATAAATATTGTTATTCATTAAGACTACAACATTATACAACTAAATCTTAGAGAAGTCAAGTGGACATATAATATAGTATATCTGTAACCTGAATTTTGCTTGACATAATCGTTAAACTGTTGTATAATAAACCGAACGGCACAAATCGCCGAAAAACATTCTGGAGGTAATGATATGACTTTCGATGAGCTTTTGACCAAGGTAAGGGGCATGAGGGACACTATCGACATATCCGGGACGAATTTCCTTGCGGTGCAGGTGAACATCACCGGGGATAACAGCGGTGTGTTCTACATCGAAATAAAGGACGGAAAAATCAATGTAGAGCCGTATGACTACCATGACAGAAGCTGCGGAATTACAATCAGCAGTGACAACTTCAACAAGCTGATAGACGGAAAGCTTGACCCGGTGGCTGCGTTCACCCTCGGAAAGCTCAAGGTTGACGGCGACCTCGGAAAGGCGCTTGAGTTCTCAAACCTCATCAAGAAGAAATGATCAGAAAAATTATTGATCCCCCGGATATTTTCGGGGGATTTTCCTTATTATATATGTAGAATTGCCCTCCCGGGCGGGAGGGCAGGGTCACTTATCAGCAGCAGGGATTGTTGTTGCAGCCGCAGCCGTGATCGCAGTCATTGTTGTTGTTACCGCATACGCAGAACAGGATAAGGATAAGAATGATGATCCAGCAGCAGTTACCGTTGCCAAAGTTGAAGCATGACATACTCGTGTCCTCCTTAGAATTAAGTCTGAGAAACGTTCCGCTTCCCCTTGAAGCTTCCGTTTCTTAGTACATATTATGCAGCAGAGCCTAAAAGGTGACAGAATATATTTTCCTCCGACTGAAATAATTGCCAATCTTCTGCACATACTATCTATATCAACGAGGGAGGTTTTAACATGAATTCGATCAGCGGTTTTTCTGACGGCGCTATAAAGGCGCTCAATGCGGCTCTGGGCGCGGCAATGGGTTATGGTCATACCTACGTCGGCAGCGAGCATATTCTGTACGGTCTAACTTCCGATGACAGCTTTCCGTCGGCGGTTTTCCTGAAAAAATACGGCGTCGGCAGGAACGAGGTACTGCGGCGGCTGGAAACGCTTGTCGGCAAGGGCAAACCCACCCGGCTCACATTTAACGACCTCACTCCCCGCAGCCGTCGGCTCATGGAGAACGCTCTGTCCTTTGCGGCGGGGGAAAATATGCGCAAGGCAGGAACAGAGCATCTTCTCCGGGCGATAGTCATGGATAAGGACAGCTACGGCTGGCAGATACTGGCGGAATACGGAGTAAATCCGGTGAAGCTTGCCGGGGAGGTATGCGCGCAGCGTTATGTCGAGCCGGAATTCCAGCAGAACGAAAAGGAGCGCCGCGCAAAGCTTCCGGCACTGTCAAAATACGGCAGGGACTTAACGGAGCTTGCGCTGACCGGAAAGCTCGACCCGGTTATCGGCAGGGAGCAGGAAACCGATCGGCTGATCCGGGTTCTGCTCCGCCGCTGCAAAAATAATCCCTGCCTTATCGGCGACGCGGGAGTCGGAAAGACCGCAGTCGTGGAGGGGTTCGCGCAGCGGGTCGCTGCGGGAACTGTTCCTCAGGGGCTTCTCGGCAAAAGAATATACTCACTGGATCTGACCGCAATGCTTGCCGGAGCGAAGTACCGGGGGGATTTTGAGGAGCGTCTGAAAAGCGTTATTGAAGAAGCTGCCGGCTGTAAGAATGTAATTCTGTTCATTGACGAGCTTCACAGCATTGTCGGCACAGGCGCGGCGGAGGGCGCTATCGACGCCGCTAATATCCTGAAGCCGCAGCTTGCCCGTGGAGAGATATGCCTTATCGGAGCGACGACCACCGAGGAATACCGCAGGTTTATCGAAAAGGACAGTGCGCTTGAACGGCGTTTCCAGCCGATAGTTGTGGTGCAGCCCACAGAGCAGCAGTCGGTGGAGATACTGAAAGGAATGCGCCGCAGCTATGAGCAGCACCACTGCGTTACTATCACTGACGAGGCACTTGAAGAAGCAGTTCGGCTTTCTGTGAGGTATATCACTGACCGCAGGCTGCCGGACAAGGCGTTGGATCTTGTTGATGAAGCGGCGGCGCAGGTTCGCTCCGGAGCAATGAACGAGGCTTATGTGCGGCGTCTGTCCGAGGTACGCAGGCTGCTCGCCGGGGAAACCAAAAGCTCCGCAGAGGCTGAAAAGCTGAGGTCGGAGGAGTTTTCCCTCATCAAGGCGCTGAATTCCCGCTGCGGGAACAATATTGTGGACAAGGCTGACATAGCCCAGGCGGTTTCCTCGATAACAGGAATACCGGCACAGCGCCTGTCCGAGGACGAAGCGGCAAGGCTCTCCGGGCTTGAGGAGGAATTAAAGAAGCGCGTGGTAGGTCAGGACGCGGCGGTGGAGCTGGTCGCAAATGCAGTCCGCCGCGGCAGGACAGGGCTTAAAGAGCCGAACCGTCCGACCTGTTCATTCCTGTTCCTCGGTCAGACCGGAGTTGGAAAGACGGAGCTTGCCAAAGCGCTTGCAGAAGCGGTTTTCGGGGACGAGAAGCGTATTATCCGGTTTGATATGTCGGAATTCATGGAGAAGCACTCGGTGTCAAAGCTTATCGGCTCGCCTCCAGGATATGTGGGCTTTGAGGAGGAAGGACAGCTTATAAAAAAGGTGCGCAGCGCACCCTATTCCGTTGTGCTTTTTGACGAGGTGGAAAAGGCGCACCCGGACGTGCTGAATTTACTGCTCCAGATACTTGAGGAGGGAACTCTCACCGCCGCAGACGGAAAGCAGGCGGATTTCCGAAGCTCTATCGTGATAATGACCGGAAACATCGGCGCAGAGGAGCTGTCAAAGAACTCCCTCGGATTTGGGACTTCACAGCAGGACAGCGGCGAAGCGGAGGTGATGAAATCGCTGAAAAGGCAGTTCAGCCCTGAGCTTATCAACCGCATAGACAATGTCATAGTATTCCGGAAGCTGGGGGAGGAGCAGCTGGAAGCGATCTGCCGGATACTTCTCAGAAAGCTGTCAAAGCGCGCCGCGCAGTGCGGAATTGACCTGAGCTTCACTGACGAAGCGGTGAAGCATCTTTGCCGGGACAGTCGCGAACGAAGCATGGGCGCACGTCCACTCCGCCGGACGATAACCTCAGAGATCGAGGATATGCTGTCCCGAATGATGATCTCCGGGGAGCTGAAAAGCGGAAGCCGCGCCGAGGTCTGCGAGGAATTAGGAGGGCTTTCTGTCAAGGTAATGTCCACTCAGTAAAAGAAATCTCTAAAAAAACAAAAAATATTTCAGAAAACACTTGACAAATCATATCCGTTGTGATATAATATCTAAGTACTCAAGAGAGAAAAACTTGAGTGCTTGATATCGCGGGATGGAGCAGCTCGGTAGCTCGTCGGGCTCATAACCCGAAGGTCGTCAGTTCGAATCTGGCTCCCGCAACCAGTCGAGTGCCTCGACACGCATTTTCGCGCGCCGAGGCTCTTTTGTTTTTTTGGGTTTAAACCCGCGTTAAAAAATCTATTTTGCATAGATTAGACAGTCGAGTGCCTCGACACGCATTTTCGCTCGAACGAGGGCGCAAAACATACGATTTTCTCGCCCGTCCCGTAGTTGTTCAGGGGCGGTCAAGAGCCTTGAACAAAAATAAATGTGCGCCCTGTTTCGGAATGAATCGGGGCGCATTGCTGTTATAGGGATTTATAAGTCCTGAAGATCTGCGGCGGTCATATCGTTTTCCAGATTGTCCCGCGCAAGATCTGTGTCTATTTCCGGGTATACATCGGAAATGGGCTTGTCGAGGGTTTCCCGGTAGGGCCTGGTGTGCCATACCTTGAGTGAGGGTGCGTGCGTCCCTGCGATAATGGGATTTGCCGGATTGTGACCGTGCTTCGCTTTGCCGGAAATCTCCGGAACTGCCATTGAATTGTCCGGGTGTCCGGGCTTATCGGGTCGTTTCATGCCCTGTTTTGACATATTGATCACCTCGGAATTATTTTAAACAAAAACGCCGCCTGCATTCCTGAAATCTGCGTGGAAAAACCTGTTATCCGGATTTCGTTTTTTTTTACACATTTTTTTAAATACCCCCCTTGAAAACCTACTAAACCTATGGTATAATTAATTTAGTGGTTCGGATCTTAACTTCCGGTATTTTATAACTTTTGAAAGGGGAAGCTGAATTGAAGATATCTACAAAAGGGCGCTATGCGCTGAGAATGATGCTGGATCTCGCAATACACCGTGCGGAAGGATTTATTGCGCTGAAGGACATAGCTGAGCGGCAGAATATATCAAAAAAGTATCTTGAGCAGATAGTGCCTCTGCTGAACAAGGCGGATCTGCTGCGCACAAACCGCGGCTATCAGGGCGGTTATGCCCTTGCCAAAAGCCCGGACAATTATACCGTGGGTGAGATACTGCGCGTTACTGAGGGAAATCTCTGCCCGGTGAGCTGTCTGCAATATCCCGTGAACGAGTGCCCCAGAGCCGCCGAGTGTATTACGCTTCCTGTGTGGGAAGGTCTTTACAAGGCGATAAACGATTATCTTGACAATGTTACACTTCAGGACATTATCGACATGGCAAATTCTGGCGGAGATTATACTATCTGAATTAAATAAGCGTTGTTGGAGGACGATAAAATGACAAATGATATTCAGGAAAGAATTCTTGAGCTGAAAAAGGAAAAGGACGTTTGTATTCTGGCGCATTGCTACCAGACGCATGACATTCTGGAAATAGCGGATTTCGTGGGGGATTCCTTCGGGCTTGCCCAGAAAGCGGCGAAAGCTCCCAATAAAACCGTAATGATGTGCGGAGTACGCTTCATGGCTGAAACTGTGAAGATACTTTCTCCGGAAAAGCGGGTGCTTATTCCGAGAGAGGAAGCGGGCTGTCCAATGGCGGAGCAGCTTGATGTGGAAATGCTCACCCAGCTCAAGGAGAGATACCCGGATTACAAGGTGGTGGCTTATATTAATACCACAGCCGCGCTCAAAACGCTGTCCGATGTGTGCGTTACCTCTTCTTCGGCGGTGAAGATAATCCGCCGCATGGACGCGGACAAGATATTGTTCATTCCGGACTGCAACCTTGGAGATTATGTGAAGAAGCAGATCCCCGAAAAGGAGATACAGCTTATACACGGCGGTTGTCCAACTCACGCTAAGCTCACTGCGGCTGAGGTTCACGCCGCTAAAAAGCTTCACCCGGAGGCTCTGGTGCTCGTTCACCCGGAGTGCCGCCCGGAGATCGTGGAGCTTGCGGACTTCGCCGGAAGCACCACAGAGATCATGGATTACGCCGCAAAGAGCAGCGCAAAGGAATTCATCATCGGCACGGAAAACAGCATCGTCCAGCATCTTGGAATCGACCACCCGGACAAGCTTTTCTTCCCTCTGTCAAAGGACTGCGTATGCCACAACATGAAGGTCACGACAATTGCCGATGTTCTGCATACTCTTGAGGGCAGGGACGGCTTTGAGATACAGATAGAGGAGCAGGAGCGGCTTGCCGCAAAGCGCTGCATAGATGAAATGCTGAGGCTGGGCAATGACTGACCGCAGGACTGCGCTTATCGCCATGAGCGGCGGCGTTGACAGCTCGGTTGCCGCGGCGTTGATGAAGCAGCGGGGCTACGACTGCATAGGAGTTACCATGAAGCTGCGCAGCAACGAGGACTGTGCCTGCACCGAAAAATCCTGCTGCACCGCCGACGACGCGGAGGACGCCCGGAATGCCGCTTACTCCATGGGAATGAAATTCTATGTGTTCAACTTCACTCAGGAGTTCGAGAAGGACGTGATAGACCGATTTGTGAGCGCCTATGAGCAGGGACTTACCCCGAACCCCTGCATTGACTGCAACCGATACATGAAGTTTGAGCTGCTGTATCAGCGGGGGAGAGCGCTTGGCTGCGACTATATCGTAACCGGGCATTACGCGCGAACAGAATTTGATGAGGCGCATGGCAGGTGGGTGCTGAAAAAGGCTAAGAATGCCGCAAAGGATCAGAGCTACGTTCTCTATTCCATGACGCAGGAGCAGCTTTCACACACGATTTTCCCGCTTGGAGATTTCACCAGCAAGGACGAGGTAAGGGCGCTGGCAGAACAGCTTGGTCTGTTTAACGCTCACAAGCACGACAGTCAGGATATCTGCTTTGTCCCGGACGGTGATTATGCGGAATTTATCCGCCGCAGAACAGGTAAGACCTACCCGCCCGGAAGCTTTGTGGACACGCAGGGAAACGTGATCGGCGAGCATTCAGGGCTGATACGCTACACCATAGGTCAGCGCAAGGGGCTGGGGGTAGGCTTTGGAGAAAGAATGTACGTCTGCGGCAAGGACGTAGAGCGCAACACCGTAACTCTGTCCCGGGAGGACGGGCTTTATTCCTCGAAGCTCACAGCCGATGATTTCAACTGGATACTGTTCGCGGAGCCGCCGAAAGAACCTGTTCAGGTCACGGCGAGGACGCGCTACAACGGGAAGGAAACTCCCGCAAAGGCGTGGGCTGACGACAGCGGGCTTGTCCATGTGGAGTTTGAACAGCCCCAGAGGGCGGTTACCGCAGGGCAGGCGGTGGTGCTTTATTCCGGCGACACAGTTGTGGGCGGAGGTACTATAATTTCGTCTGAGAAATAAATTATATTCAAAAAAATTATCGTATTTACGACCGTTCCGGTTTTCCGGGGCGGTTTTT